>CAZUGM010000120.1:0-6936 GCA_964619915.1 uncultured Fusobacteriaceae bacterium
AGGAGCTCACCTATATAAAGTTTATTTTTAAATTTATATTCCTCTATTATTTTTTTTAATTTCTTATCATAATCCCAAAGGTAATATATATCATTAAACCTCTTTAACTTCCCCGTATTCCTTAGACTTTTATGGCAATTATAACACATATAATGAAGGTTGTCATTGGCTTTTTCAGAACAAAGAATACAGTTATTCTTAAAAAATAACTGTCTAATGCTGTGTTTTAAGCTCTTCATCTTTATCTAAAATTTTAGCTGAATACATCTCTGTGTACCCGCAGTTTGAACATATCTTCAGATAATATGTCCCTAATTCCAGCCTGAGACCCGGTGTTTTTTCTGCCATAAATGTAGTCTTTACTATATAATCTTCCCCTTCACACTTTAAACATCTAAAATTCATAAACAATCACCCCAAATAGCATTCTCTATATGCTCTATTTCATCTCCTAATATAGATATTATATCGAATCTATATGGAATATCCTTTATTTTTTTCTCCCTCAAATAAACTGCAGCCGTCTTCACCAGTTTCCTCTGTTTGGACCTGGTAATAGATTCCAGTCCATTCCCGTATTCTGCACTTTTTCTATATTTTACTTCGACAAAAACTATCTCATTTTTTTTCCTATCTCTGCATATGAGATCTAATTCCCCATATCTGGAATAATAATTTCTCCCCAACTCAAAATATCCTTTTTCAGCCAGGTAATTCATGGCTATTCCCTCATATTTTGTACCGACAGACCTGTTATCCATCCCTTTCTTCCCTTTCTAACTCAGCTTTTTTATCATTCAATGCACACATACACATAAAACTTACACATATTAAAGCAGTTATTGCTATACTCTGTAAGATTATCATAACCATAGTTCCCGCCCCCCGACTTAGAATTATTTGTATTATAATAGTACTACATATTTTTTTATTTTAAAAATAAAAAATCCTTAAAAAGTTTTAATACTTTTCAAGGATCTCTATATAGTATAATCATTATTTTTATTTGTCGCAGATTGCACAGATTGGAAGCTCCTTTTTCAATTAGAACCCTTTACCCTTGACTCAGACTAAAATAGTGTAGGAGCTAAAATCTTAGTTAAAAAACTATTTCTATGACAACCTACTTTACCGTGAGCTAAAAGTGCTTCACGGTGCTGTTTTGTCCCGTAACCCTTATGTTTTGCAAAGCCATATTCAGGATAAAGTTCATCATATTTTACCATAATTCTGTCTCTGGTTACCTTGGCTATGATACTTGCAGCTGCAATGGCCAGACTCTTTCCGTCTCCTTTAATCACAAATTCCTGAGGAGCATCGTATTCACGGATCTTATGGTTCCCGTCAATTAAGGCAAGGTCAAATTCTGTTCCCCCGGCCTTTAGATCTTCCACTGCTCTTCTCATAGATAAAAATGTAGCATTTAAGATATTTATATCATCTATCTCCTTTTCATTGGCTATCCCAACTCCCACTTCACAGTTGGCCAAGATTATATCAAATAAAACCTCTCTTTTTTTCTCGGTTAATTTTTTTGAATCATTTATCATATCAAACTCTTCTACATAGTTTATTATCTTTACAGCAGATGCTACTACAGGCCCTGCAAGGGGTCCACGTCCAGCCTCGTCTATCCCGATTATACTATCTCCGTATTCCCTATCAAATTCCAGCATATTATTTTTATTTTCTTCCATTAGACATCTTCCTTCCTTTTATGATTTTCATTTAATATATAAGAAAGAGATTGCTAAAGCAACCTTTTTCTTATAGTTTCTTTCAGTCAATTTAAAATTAGCTATCCGTTAAATTCCAATCCCAGATTTTTCATTACCTTTTTAAAGTCTTCCGGAAGATCTCCTATGATCTCCATCTTTTCCCCTGTAACAGGATGATCAAACTCTAATTTATATGCATGGAGCATCTGTCTGTCTGCTTTTTTAGATGCTTTTCCGTAGGTATCATCTCCTAATATCGAATGATTTAAATACTTCATATGTACCCTTATCTGGTGAGTTCTTCCAGTTTCTAGATCTACTTTTACCAGACTAAAGTATTCAACCTCATTTATTACCTCGTAGTTGGTTATAGCAGTTCTTCCATTGTCTCTCACAACAGTCATCTTCTTTCTGTCTTTACTGTCTCTTCCTATCTGGTTCTCTATTCTTCCCTCTTTTTTCCTGAAGTTTCCCTTACATATTGCAAGATAGGTCTTCTTTATAGTCTTATCTTTAAACATCTCTGTCAGCTTAAGGTGTGCTTCATTGGTCTTGGCTATAATTATAAGTCCGCTGGTATTTTTATCCAGTCTATGAACTATACCTGGTCTGATTACTCCGCTTATAGTAGACAGATCCTTTATATGATGCATTATAGCATTTACCAGTGTACCCCTGTGGTGTCCCGCTGCCGGATGGATTACCATATTTGGTTTTTTATTTATTATCACAATATGATCATCTTCATATACTATATCCAATGGGATATCTTCAGCAACAATATCCAAAACTTCATCTTCCAGTATAGTTACTTTTATCTCCTCATTCCCCTTCAATTTATTTCCCGAACGAGTTTTCTTCTTCCCTAATATCTCTACCAACCCGTCTTCTACAAGCTTTTGTGTATACGACTTCGTGTACCCTTCTATTTTTTCACTTAAAAAAGCATCCAGTCTTGTCCCTTTATCCTCGATCTCAGCATTTAAATTTAATATTTCCTTTATTTCTCTCATATTTTATATCTCCTTCTATTTTGTTTATCACTAATCTCATAATTATTTTTCTTAATAAAACATTTTTACAAGTCCTGCTCCTAGAGCCAACTGCACCACCATAAGTACCAATGAATATATGATCAGCCTTTTCCCATTCATCAATAAGGTCCTTATATTTATCTTTCCGCCTATTCCAATAAGTGCAAACATCAGCAGATATTTAAAAGTATAACTGAATATAAGTTTTAAATATTTAACCCCATCTATATACCACTGGAGATCTATTTTTACCAGTCCGTATTCTAAGAGGGTAAACAAAGCTCCCACACCCATAAACCCTTTGACAAAAAAAGGAAGGCTTATTTTTTTTTTCTCTGCCTTTTTTCCATCTACAGTTTTTTTCTTTTTTATTCCGGCTATATAGATTAAAACCAGGGGGAAAAATAATAACTTTCCTGTTTTTATCAGGAGTGCCAGCCCCAGTGAATCTGCCCCGATACTGTAAGCTGCAGGTATTATATGAATAAATGAACTGAGGGTTCCCCCTATGTATAGTGCAGACTGGGTAGAATCAAAACCTAATAATCTCGATATACCTGGCATGATAACCATAGCTGTCAGCCCAAAAATATTCATGGCAATTATAGCCAGGGCAAATTCTTCCTCTGGCTGTCCCAGTACTTCTGAAGATCCTGCTATACTTGCTACTCCTCCAGATCCCAACATCAACCCAAATTCTTCCTTTTCACCCATAAATTTAGCCACATACTTGGCTGTAAACAATAACATTACAACCATTAAAAATACAAAACCTATAATTTTAACCCCTAAATCCAGAAGAATTATATAGTTTATCTTCACTCCTAAACATGTAATTGCAACGGGTAATATTTTTTTGTTGGCAAAGTTAAATCCGGGATAAAATTTATATGCTTTTCTCCCTAAGAATAAATTTCCTACGACTACCCCTAACATCAGTGCTGTATTTATCTCATTCCATTGAAATTTTTTAGATATCCATATAGTCACAATGAGTAAAATTGCAATCAAACCAAGACCTAACCCATTCTTTTTTACCATCATCATCTCCTCATTCTATTTTTTAACAACTAGTATTATATCATAATTATAGAGATAATAGTAAAAGCAATTAACAGATGCTGAAAGGCTATTCTATATTATGGTTTGTATGAATAAAAATTTTAATATGATTTTTTCGATATCATGCATCCTTGCAGCCCAATACAGATAATCTAACTCCTTATCTATTAATCCCAAGGTTTCACCTATTTTATTACTATAGGAGCCACTGCTTCAAAATGACCCTTTGTATACTTATCATAAAATTCCAAGGCTGTGATAAATGACTGGACATTAGCTTTTCAATGAATTTTTTCGGTGGTGATTTTCGTAAAAAAATGTTAAAATATAGGAAATTATATCCACTATAGGTTCATTTTGATTAAAAGGGAAATGGGTTAGATACCCATACGGTCCCGCCACTGTAAAAGTTATGAAACTACATAATCCACTGGATCTTTCTGGGAAGGAGTAGGAGTAAGTCAAGACTTGAGTCAGGAGACCTGCCTAATGTGTTTTTATTTTTCTTGCGAGGACAAGGGGATAACTTTTACTGTGTAAAAAGTTTTTTTAGTACCTCCAAAGGGTACTTTTTTTATTGTTAAACAAAACTACTATAAAGGAGAAAAAATTGATGTCTAAACTAATAGTATACTTTCTGATATTTATATCCTCATACTCTATGAACGATATAAATACCAGTGAATTTGAAAAAATTCAAAAAAACGGATCAAATTTTACCACCATGGACACCTTAAATAAAATGGGAGTTGATATAAAAAAATCTGACAATGAGTTTATTTTAACTACCGATATAGGAAAATACCACCTTCAAAATAATAAAATAATCACTCCCCATATGACCTATTCTTACCTGTCTTCACCATTTATAGTTGATGGGAAGGAGTATCTTCCATTGGATATTATTTTAGAGTTAAACGGGTATCACCTGGAAAAAAATCAGATAATAAAATCCATGGAACCTAAAAAATTAAATATATCACCTAAAAAAATTGTATCTCTTTCCCCTGGAATTACGGAAAAAGTCTTTGCACTGGGAGGAGAGGATCTTTTAGTCGGAAGGACTATTTTTTCAAATTATCCGGAAGAGGTAAAAAACATCGATGTTGTAGGGACTATGTTTGAACCTAATTTAGAGATAATTTTGGATAAAAAACCGGATATGGTCATAGTTGAAACTCATTTCAGGAAGAAATTAATAACTACTTTGAGTTCCTTAGGCATCGAAACCACTCAATATCATACTCCTAAAAATATCCCTGAGATTCATAAAAGCATCACAGATCTGGGAATTTTATTGGACAGACAGTTAGAAGCCCGTGGTTTAAATGCTTCTTTAAAAGACAAGGCCAGCTATACCAAATACCTTTTAAAAGGTAAAACAACTCCCAGAGTTTATTATGTATTGGGCAGCGGTAAAACCGATATCACCCCAGGGGGGGATACCTTTATCAATTCCCTCATAGAATTAGCCGGGGGAAAGAATATAGCAAAAGAAAAAAGCGGATGGCGATATTCTCTGGAAGAATTGATCCTAAATAATCCCGATATTATTTTTGGAAGTCAAAGAAGTGTTGATAGCATGTTAGGAGATGAAAATTATGATATTTTAAGTGCTGTTCAAAATAAAACATATTATATCGTCAACGATGACAGTATCTTTAACCTCCCTGGTCCCCGGGCTCTTACAGAAGGTATCTATGAGATGGTTAAAATATTCCATCCTGAATCAGCTGAAAATTTAAAAAATATAAACTAAAAAAATTATAGACTAATATTATCCAATAAAATTTGAATTTACGTAGAGGTAATTTATGGATTACCCAATAGTTTCGCAAGTGCGACAAGGAGAAAAAATATGAGACACAAAAAAATCATGATTCAAGGAACCGGATCTTCTACAGGAAAAAGTGTTATCGTAGCCGGTTTAGCCAGAATTTTTTATAAAGACGGGAATAAAGTAGCACCCTATAAATCCCAGAATATGGCTCTCAACTCATATATTGATGGAGATGGATTGGAGATGGGCCGGGCTCAGGTTGTACAGGCCGAAGCCTGCAATACTCCTCCCAGGGCATATATGAATCCCATCTTAATGAAACCTAATTCCGATAACGATTCCCAGATTATCATCGAGGGGATCCCCCATAAAAATATGGATGCCAAGGAATATTTTAAAAATACAGATTTTTTTAAATCAGTTGCCCTGAAAAACTATAAGATCATAGAAGAAAACTACGATATAGGTGTTTTGGAGGGGGGAGGTTCCCCTGCAGAGATGAACCTTAGAGATGTAGATCTTGTGAATATGGGGATGGCAGAATTAATTGATTCCCCTGTTATCCTTGTGGGAGATATTGAAAGGGGAGGAGTTTTCGCTTCCCTCTACGGTACTATTTTGATGTTGGACGAAAAAGACAGGAAGAGGATAAAGGGAATTATCATCAATAAATTCAGGGGAGATATAGATCTTCTTACCCCAGGAATAGAAGATCTGACAGACCGTCTCATAAAAGCAGGAATAGATATACCTGTCTTAGGAGTTATTCCATGGGTACCTCTTAACATTGAGGAGGAGGATATTCTCACCCATAGATTCGGTAAAACACAGGAAAAAAACGATCTGAATATTGCAGTAATCAGACTGGATAAGATGTCAAACTATACAGATTTTGATGCTCTTTCATACTACAAGGACCTCAGCCTTAATTTCACCCTTTCAAAATCTGAAATCTGTGAGGCCGATATTATCATCATTCCCGGAAGTAAAAATACCATCCAGGATCTTATTAAATTAAAGGAATTAGGGATCGACAAGACCATCATTGAACAGAGTAAAAAAGGGAAAATCATCGTTGGGATTTGCGGCGGCTACCAGATCTTAGGACAGGAAATTTTGGATCCCCACATGATCGAATCCAAAGATAAAGTTATAAAGGGATTAGGACTTTTAGACATTACCACTACCATGGAAAAAGAAAAACAGACCTTCCAAACCACTGAAAAAATTACCCATAATAAAGGGCTTTTAAAGGGTTGTATGGACAGCAGTGTTTCCGGAAAAGCGATCAATCAGAGAGATACCCCGTCAGAGGAGTGTGCTGTCTTTGAAGATAAGCAAA
>CAZUGM010000121.1:0-6917 GCA_964619915.1 uncultured Fusobacteriaceae bacterium
CCGTTTAAGAACCATGGAGAAACTGAAGGCGGATAAAATTTATGAATTTCAGATAGAAGTGATCCCGGACAGGGCCAAGATAATAAAGGTGGATGACAAATATCTGAAGACCGGTTATTACCCTGTTCTGGATAAATTTTTGGAGGAGGGTTCCTATAAAACTCTGGGAAGGGTAAAAAAAATAGAAGACAACAGGGTAGAGTTAGTTATTTTGAAAGAGGAGAGACTAGAGACCAGGATCAGGGATTTTTTAAACAACAGGGTGGATAAAGTGGTGTCGACCTTTTCCTATGAATTTCAAAATTTTACCAAGGCAGTTCTATTGGGAAGAAAAGAGGGAATATCCGAAGAAACCAGAAAAAAATTTAACTATACAGGGACTTCACACATCCTTGTAATATCGGGGCTCCATATAGGGATAATAATATTTTCCATATTGATTCTGTTAAAAAACTTACCCTATCAGATCAGGTATGGGCTGGCTGGAATAATTCTTACGGCCTATTGTTATGGAGTAGGATTTACTCCTTCTGTTCAGCGTGCTTATATTATGGGGGTGTTATATCTGGCTGCTAAAATTTTTTATGAGGAGAGGGAGATGAAAAAAGCATTGATGCTGGCTTTTATGGTTTCCAATTTTATCAACCCCTATGCTGTCAGGGGTGTCTCCTACCAGATGTCCTATCTGGCACTTACAGGAATATTATTTTTAGATCCCAAAGTCAAGGAGTGTCTAGGAGATATCCTGCCTGAGAAATTAATAAAATCGAAGGTTGTTAATTTTCTTATACTGAGTTTTTCCATTCAAATTATTTTGATACCTATATTTTTATATTATTTCAGGGTTCTGCCCTTGTTTTCATTTATACCGAATTTAATAGTTATTCCCCTGGGTTCAATTACAGTGCAGATATTATTCACAGCCCTTCTGCTATCCTTTATAGGGATGGAAAAAGTATTGATTCCAATTGGATATTTTTTATATAAGATCTTGATTTTTTTAATAGATATATTTTTTAAAATTCCCTTCTTAACTTTGACATTTTATGTTAAAATCTCTTTATTATTATATATTTTCTTATATGTTATAATATTATTATTTGTTATCTTTGAAAGGGAAAAAACAAAAAAATACTGGTATGTATCTCTAGGGATAATTCCATTGATGTTTTTAGTCCCATCTCAGAGGCGAGAAAAATTAGATTTGAAATGGATGAACTATAGGAGTAATCCCAATAAGGTTTTATTTTTGAATAAAAAATTGGAAAGGAGAGATATCCTTCTGTTAAAAGACAGCGGAATAAACAGGCTGGATTACATAGTTACCTCCTATGAGATGAAAAATGATGAGTTAAGAAAAGCTTATCCCGGTGCAGAAAATACAATACTGGATAAGGGTGAAGGAGTAAGAGTAGAAAATGAATATTTTATAAATGAAAAAGGAAAGATAAAGATAAAGATAAAGGGGAGCAAAAGATAAAATTTATAAACCAGGTTGAGCCTTTCTGGGTCCAGCGTCACGTTGCTTTTTTTAGTGATATAAAGTGAGAATAAAAAAGGAGTTAAAGGATGAAAGAATTTTTTGAAAATTTTAAATATATAAATAGAGATATGCCCAGGTCCACGAAAATCATCTATGGAGGTCTGGCAGGTTTATTGTTGATATCTATGGCGGGGCGTCTGATAAAAACACCGGCGATTCTTATTATGATTGGAATCCTTATGGTGTCTATAATATTGCATGAGTTGGCTCATGGAGTGATTGCATACCTAAACGGGGATCCTACAGCCAAAGTGATGGGCCGTTTGACACTAAACCCCATAAAACATATAGATCCTCTGGGAATGCTGCTTCCTATCGGGCTTATCCTGATGGGATCTTCCTTTGTCATAGGATGGGCAAAACCTGTTCCTGTAAACTATCGAAATTTAAAAAAAGGAGAATTTAGTGTTTTCATGGTATCTATAGCCGGAGTGGTGGTAAATTTTACCCTGGCTTTTTTAGGTGCGACTATAATTAAATTTTTTCCGGAAATATATATGACGAATGATATAGTTCATATGGCAACGGTTTATTTGATCAGGATAAATTTAGTTTTAGGAATATTTAACCTCCTGCCTATCCCGCCTTTGGACGGGTCAAAGATCCTATGGAGTTTAGGGGGAGATGGGATAAAAGATATGGTGGAAAGTTTGGACAGGTATGGTTTTTTTATAATAATTGTCCTGAGTTATCTGGGGATATTGTGGAAGATAATAGATCCGATATTTGGTTTTTTGGTGAATATTTTAAATATGTATATTATGTAATATTCAATGATATAAGAAAAAAGAAAAGAAAGAAGATTAGGAGTGTAAAGGAAGAATGTTTTTTGAGATTACAAATTATATAGGTGTAGTGGCTTTTGCCATATCTGGGATGTTAAAGGGTTTAAAACACAGGCTGGATATTTTTGGTGTAACTGTACTGGGAGTAATAACGGCAGTAGGTGGAGGAATTGTAAGGGATGTGCTCCTAAATCAGGTACCGGGATCTATTATCAATGAGAGAGATGCATATCTAGCTGTAGCTACATCACTGATCAGTTATCTTTTTCTGCACAATAAACTAGAGGGAAGCAGAAGAATTTCAAGGTTGGTAATGATATCCGATGCGTTGGGATTGGCTGCATTTGCCATAATTGGAGCAGAAAAAGGTGTAAATGCTGAATTAGGACCCTTTTCGACAGCTGTAATGGCTACTCTGACTGGTGTAGGTGGAGGGGTGATCAGAGACCTGTTGGTTTCTGAAATTCCATTTATATTGAAGGAAGATCTGTATGCTATCCTATGTGCAGTAGGAGGAGTTTTGTACTGGTTTTTAGCGTCAGCTAATCAGAGGATGTTGGAAAGGGAAAATTTAGCTTATGCAGTATTTATAATTTTATTCATGATAAGACTGGTAGCTATTAAATATAAATTAAATTTACCCAGTAAATTTAGGGAGATAAAGGTATGAAAACAATAAAAAATGAAAGTACAATAGAATTTGAGATAAAAAAATCTAAATTTATAGGATATATCAAGCCTATTTTTACAAAGACTGAGGCAGAAGATTTTATAAAGATGATAAAATTAAAACATCCCGATGCAAGACATAACTGCAGTGCATACAAGGTTTTGGAGAATGGTCAGGAATACTATAAGGTAGATGACGACGGGGAACCCAGTGGAACAGCAGGTAAACCCATGGGAGAGATCTTGAATATACTGGGTCTGGATAATCTGGTGGTAGTGGCTACCAGGTATTTCGGCGGAATAAAATTAGGAGCCGGAGGACTTATTCGAAATTATGCTAAAACTGCAAAGTTAGCTGTGGAAGAAGCCGGAATAGTGGAATGGAATCCTAAAATAAATATAGTGATAGAATTTTCCTATGACAGATCTGTTCAAATAGATAAGCTGCTAGAAGGAGAAGAGGAATTTTCCAAGGAATACGGGGAACAAATTCTCTACAGGGGAAGAGTTTCGGAAGAGGTACTTTTAAAGTTAAAGGAAATAAGGGGAATTATACTGATAGAAAACTAAGGCTGAGTTATCAGCCTTTTTTTATTGATAAATTGAGTACAGAGTAAGGAATCAAAGAAAATTGAACTCTTCCTTCTTATAGTTTCTCAATTCACGATTACTTAATTTAGTTCTATTTAGGAAAAAATAAGATGTGGAATAAAATGAGATACAAAAGTTCAAGAAAATTATTTATACTTTCTCGTTATGTTTTCCCCTAAATGGGGAAGACGAAGCAATAACCTCTGTCACAATCGTCATTGTAGGAACAGTCCAGTCGAAGTGTAACGACTAGAAATTTCATTTTTTAAACCAAGAAAAAAACTTCTGTGCTATAACAGGAGATCGTTATACATTTAATTTTTTCTTTAACTACGAAAAAAAAAATTAATATTCATGTCATTCGTGACAGAACCAGGGGGTGGATAGTTTTAACCCGAAACTCCTACTTGAAAAAAATATGGAAAAAAAGTATCATCTACTAGAAGTAGAAATTTAAAGTGGAGGGGAATTATGAAAGATTATATGAAACAATATGAAATATGGTTAAATTCACCGTATATAGATAAAGAGGATAGGGAAGAATTAGCTTCTATAAAGGGAGATGAAAAAGAGATAGAGGAAAGATTCTATACCGAATTGGCATTTGGTACAGGTGGACTAAGAGGGGTCAGAGGAAACGGAATCAACAGAATGAATAAATATATGATAAGGAAGGCGACTCAGGGATTTGCAAACTACCTATTGGAGGTAGATGCAGAGGCCGTAAGAAAAAAAGGTGTTGTGATAGCTTATGACTGCAGGATCGGATCGGTAGAATATTCATTGAACACAGCTTTGGTATTGGCTGCCAATGGAATTCCTGCATATTTATTTGAATCCCTTAGATCTACTCCGGAACTGTCATTTGCAGTAAGGGAATTGGGAACCCAGGCAGGTGTAGTAGTAACTGCATCACATAATCCGGTAGAATACAACGGATACAAAGTTTATTGGAATGACGGGGCTCAATGTGTAGAACCTCATGCCAGCGGGATAGTAAATGGTGTTGCCAATGTGAAAGATCTGGGAGACATAAAACTTATCTCTGAAGAGGAAGCTAAATCCAAGGGATTATTGACTATGGTAGGGAAAGATTTAGACGATAAATATATGGAAGTTGTGAAGGAGGAGCAGATTATAACTGATATCCCCAACAAAGCAGATTATAAGATAGTATATACTCCGTTACACGGAACAGGAAGAGTGCCTGTACAGAGAATATTGGATGAATGTGGGTTTAAATCTGTATACACTGTGCCTAGCCAAGAGATGCCGGATGGGACATTCCCTACAGTGGGGTATGCAAATCCTGAGGACCCGGCAGTATTTAAATTAGGAATTGAATTGGCTGACGAAAAAGGTGCTTCCATTGTAATGGCAAATGATCCCGATGCAGACAGACTGGGGATAGCAGTCAAGGATAAAAAGGGTAACTGGTCATATCCAAATGGAAACCAGGTAGGATTATTACTCATGGAATATATCTTGAAGTTTAAAAAGGATATCCCTTCTAATGGTGCAGTAATTTCCACAGTGGTATCTACTCCTATGCTGGATGCAGTAGCAAAAGCCCACGGGGTAAAGATGTACAGAACATTGACCGGGTTTAAATTTATAGGGGAAAAAATTAAGCAGTTTGAAGACGGGGTTTTAGACGGAAGCTATGTATTTGGATTTGAAGAATCTTATGGTTATCTGATAGGTACCCATGCCAGAGATAAGGATGCCATTGTAACTACTATGATTTTATCTGAGATGGCAGCTTACTATGAGTCTATTGGGACAGATATCCCGGCAGAATTAGACAAGATGTACGAAAAATACGGATGGTATAGAGAGGGGATCACAGCAATAACTATGGGTGGAAAAGATGGAGCAGAACAGATCACTAATATCATGAAAACTCTGAGAGAAAAAACTCCTAAACAGCTGTTAGGCCAGGATGTAGTAGTAGTAAGAGATTTTCAACTACAGACAGAATGTGATAAGGCAGCCTGCATAGAGATAAAATTAGACCTGCCAAAATCTAATGTGCTCCAGTTTGTTTTAGCTGACGGGACATATGTAACAGCCAGACCATCGGGGACTGAGCCGAAGATAAAATACTATTTTGCTGTAAAATCAGACAGCAAGGCAGGGGCAGAGAAAAAATTAGAAAAGACTATGAAAGATTTCGGAGAATTTACAAAGGGATTGTAGACCCTCTTCCCTTCTTAACGGTAGATTCCAAAATTTTTAAAATTAAGTATAGTTAAAACTTTATTTTAAATTTGGACCTTACTGGGAGAAATCGAGGCGAAAAAATTATAGTTTTTAAGAAGAAATATATAGTTCAGAAAAAAGGAGAATCTGTGGATTCTCCTTTCTTTTTAGTTATTTTAATGGATCCTATGGTAGAATGTAATATAAAAAATATTTAGGAGTTGAAAGACAATGGAAAATGAAAATCACGTATTAAAGATAAAGGAAAAGGTAGCTGATCATATAGATGGAAGATTTATCTCCAATGTAATTGCAGGGGGAGATATATATACTTTAAAATACTGTAAGCTGGATAAGGCAAAATTTGGTTATAAATTTATGCTGATGCTTTTTAAAACCAGTTATGATGGAAATAATTTTGTAAATGAAGGGTGTGTAGATAACATCCTAATAGAGTTTGATAAGGTGTATAAGACAGATCTTAGAAATAAAAAAGTCAGAGAGATCTATTTATCATTATTTGAAAAAATTAACAGGCTGAAAAAAGAGTTTGCAGCGGAAAAGAAGGTTATCTGGAAAGAGATAGTTCCTGCCATCAAAGCAGACATTGTAAATATGAAGTATGATGTAAAAAATATGTAGTCTTTTAACTGTAAAAAAAAAGAGCGAAAGCTCTTTTTTTTTTAATACAGCTCTATATAGTACTCACTTAATTTTTCATAGTTTGTGATAACTATCCTTCTCTTATCTTTCTTTATCAGCCCCTGCTCAATGAATTTTTTCAAAACTCTGTTGAGGTGTCGGTAACTGGTTCCTAAAAGCTGGGACAGGTCGTTAAAACTGCTAGACTCTATTAAAATTTCATCTCCTTGTGTTTTGTAATTGCTTACAAAAGCAGCTTCTGTTTTACCTTTGATATCGGTTTTGTGACTCATGTTGAATTTCTCTACGTTTTTAACCGTTGTTCCTTTAGGTAAAATAATTTTTATCTTACGTAAATAGGAGTGAGGATAGTCAATTTCAACAGGCATCATACGTTTGTTTTCTTGATATAATTCCATTTGTGAGCCTATTGTTTTTCCTACAGAGAATAAATAATTGTCTCCCGCTTTTTGTACTAAATCTTT
>CAZUGM010000122.1:0-6878 GCA_964619915.1 uncultured Fusobacteriaceae bacterium
CAGGTATTTTAAATATATCCTGATATTGGGACTCCTCCTTACAGTGGTAAAGATTCTCATATACCTTATAAATATCATAATCAATCCAAAGAAACAGTGGCTTTTAAAACAATATAGGGACGGATATGAAAAATTCCTGTGCCCTGTATGCGAATACCCCATCAGAAGGGGACCGAGAAAATTTCTCTACTGGACCAGAAGAACGCTAGGCAAGGTAGCTTTACCCCATACCCATACTACAGAAAAAGATAAACCCTATTCATGCCCCTCCTGTGGGACAACACTCTTTGAGGAGTGCCCGGTATGCCATGAGATAAAGCACTCTCTTCTGCCTGCCTGCTGTCACTGCGGGAGCAAAAAGACTCATAGGGAAACATAAGTTACTGGACAGAAAAAAAGATAAGGGCTGTGAGACAGAATCTGATCTATCAGAAAGCAGACTGCTGAGTAACTTTACCCTCTCCAAAGGCATTTTTCATCATACCTTTGGTAGGTGGTCTATTCATAGATTTTTTCAATGTCGGGATAATAACTTTTTTTATAAGTGTAGTAAAATAATAACCAAAAGAAAAGTCCTAGAAAGTTGACAATTAAATAGCATAATAGTATAATATTTCTAATTATAAAGGCAAAGATGAGGAGAGTAACTTCTAATAGATACTAAAGCGAGCTAGTGACGGTGGGAGACTAGTAGTGGAATTAGTTGTGAAGAACACCTTGGAGCTGCTAACCCAACGGATTTTTGTAAAAAATCTCAGTAGGCTTAGACGTATTTGGCACGTAACGTCAAAGGGTATCGAGGAACTACTTGTGTGTGTCTCCGTACTTACTTTATTTTTTTAGGGTTTGTATGAATTTTGACTTCTCACTTTAGTAGTGGGAAGTTTTTTTGTTTTATAGAAAAAAGGGTATTATTTAGATAGGAGGATCAAAGTGGAAATGAAAGACATTATAGCCAAGGTGAATCACTATTCAGCTTTAGCTAAGAAAAGAACGTTGACAGATGAAGAGACAATGGAAAGACAAAAATACAGAACATTATACTTAGAGCAATTTAAATCACAGGTTAAGGGACATTTAGACCAGGTTAAAGTTGTAGATCAAAATGGAAATGAAGTAAAATTAAATAAAAAAATAACTAAATTAAGTTAGGGAGGAATACCATGATCAGAGTAAGAGATTTGTACAAAGACATTAAAGATTATGATTCAAAAGAAGTAGTAATAAAAGGATGGGTTAGAAATAATAGAAGTCAAAAAGAATTTGGATTTATTGATTTAAATGATGGTTCTTGTTTCGAAACAATTCAAATAGTTTATGGAATAGCTCTGGAAAATTTTAAAGAAATCCAAAAATATAGAGCAGGTAGTGGATTAGAAATAAAAGGAAAGGTATTACTTACACCTAACAACAAACAACCATTTGAAATTCAAGCTTTGGAAGTAAATTTATTGGCAGATTCTCATGAGAGCTATCCAATTCAGCCTAAAAGACACACAAAAGAATTTTTAAGAGCAAATGCTCATCTACGTCCTAGAACAAATTTATTTAGTGCTGTATTTAGAGTGAGAAGTTTAGCTGCTCATGCTATTCATTCATTTTTCCAAGAGCAAGACTTTATATACTGTAATACTCCATTAATTACAGCAAATGACGGAGAAGGTGCAGGAGAGATGTTCAGAGTAACTACTTTAGATATGGACAACTTACCTAGGACTGATAAAGGAGACATCGACTTTAAAAAAGATTTCTTTGCTAAAAAAGTTGGACTTACAGTTACTGGTCAATTAGAAGCAGAAGCTTTTGCACAATCAATGAGAGCAACATATACATTTGGACCTACATTCAGAGCAGAAAATTCGAATACTCAAAGACATGCTTCTGAATTTTGGATGATAGAGCCAGAAGTTGCATTTAACGAATTAAAAGATAATATGAAATTAGCAGAAGATATGCTTAAATATGTTATCAATTACTTATTAGAAAAAGCTCCTAGTGAGATGAAATTCTTTAATCAATTTGTAGAAAAAGGATTAATTGAAAAATTAACTAAAATAGTAGAATGTGAGAAATTTAAAGAATTAACACATAAAGAAGCGATTACATTATTATTAGAGTGTGGAGAAAAGTTTGCTAACCTACCTAAGTACGATGATGATTTATCTACTGAACATGAAAAATTCTTAACTAAACACTTTAATGGTCCTGTATTTGTAACTGACTGGCCGAAAGAATTCAAAGCTTTTTATATGAGATTAAATGATGATAATAAAACTGTTGCTGCAATGGACTTAATTGTTCCTGGTAGTGGAGAGTTAATTGGTGGATCACAAAGAGAAGAAAGATTACCAATATTATTAGAAAGAATGAAAGAATTAAATATAGAGGAAGCTGACTTAGATTGGTATTTAGATTTACGTAGATTCGGTGGAGTAAAAACTAGTGGATTTGGACTAGGATTTGAAAGATTAATTATGTACGTAACAGGTATGGAAAACATAAGAGATGTAATCCCATTCCCTAGAACTCCTAAAAATGCAGAATTTTAAGGAGTCATTAAAAAAATAAAGTGGAGTTTGGCTGTTTCGGGCAGTCAGGCTCCTTCTTTTAAATAAATATATATATTTATATTTATTTTTGCTATTTAATTTAGGAGGCTTAAAATGAGTATGATCCAGGTAAGTGATAAAACACGAACTTTAAGTTTAGTGTTATGTATAGTCGGTTTTTTCGGTTTAGGGGGACTGCACAGGTTCTATGTAGGGAAGGTATGGACAGGTCTTTTATACCTTATGACAGGGGGATTGTTCGGGATTGGAACTATATTTGACCTGATAAAAATATCCACCAATACCTTTACCGATGCACTGGGATATCCGGTGACCAAAAATTAATTTTTCTCCGCTAAAATTTAAGGATAGCCATGAAAAAGTTATGGTAGCAGAGAGAAAGGTCAAGACGGCATAAACTGTTTTAATAAAATTAAAAAGGGAGTTTAACCCCAGATAGACGGTTAAAACTCCCTTTTAAAAATATATAAGAATCTCTGTTTAAAGTTTTAAAAATTTTTCTTTGAATTCTAAATACCCGTCTTTTCTCAAATTACAGGCCGGACATTCTCCACACCCGTTCCCCACTATTCCGTTATAGCAAGTCAGAGTTTCATTCTTTATAATATCCAGAACTCCCAATTCATAGGCCATATTCCAAGTTTCAGCTTTATCTAACCACATAAGAGGTGTTTCTAAAACAAATGTATAATCCATAGCCAAATTTAAAGTTGTATTTAAAGATTTGATAAATACATCTCTGCAGTCCGGATATCCGCTGAAATCACTTTGAGAAACTCCAGTCATAATCACATTGATCTCCCTTTGTTTAGCAAAGATCCCTGCAAATGTCAAAAAGATCATATTTCTTCCGTCTACAAATGTATTTGGAACTTCATCCTCTGCAACTTCTCCCTTTTCCACTTCCAGGTCCGACCTTGTCAGAGCATTTGGAGCCAGCTGATTCAAAAGTCCCATATCTAATATATGGTGTTCCACCTTATTTTTTTTGCATAATTCTTTGGCACACTCCAATTCCAAACTATGTTTCTGCCCATAGTTAAATGAAACTGCAATAACTTCCTTATATAATTTTTTAGCATGAAACAGCAGAGTTGTACTGTCCTGTCCCCCGCTAAAAACCAAAACACATCTATCCTTATTAATTCTATCTTTCATAAACTGCTCCTTTGAATTTTATTTTTTTTACTCAGGGAAACTGTAAGTTGTATTCTTGTACAAAATCAACATAACTCCCAATTTAAATTGAATGTCACGTTCATTTTAAACTCCCTGTTTATTTCCCCAGATAAACTTATGCATCTGCAGCTGCAATCTCACTCCATTTAAGTTGAACTCCTTCATAAATTCCACGATCTCCTCTAAGTCTATTTTTTTATAGACAGAGCTGAAATAGACACTGCATCTCTTGATAAGGTCGTATTTTTCTATAATTTCTCTGGCTTTTAAAAGATCATCGTAGTCTCCTACTACAAACTTTATCGTATCTAGCTCAGATATCGTTTCAAAGTTTTTCATAAACATAAACTCTTCCATCTCACTTGAAGGCCCCTTATAATCCATTGTAAAGGACAAGTTTTTTACATCTGACCTGAATAGATCCAAATCGATACTACCATTTGTTTCAATCTCCAAGAATAGAGCGCTGTCTTTTACTATATATTCTATAAGTTCTTTAACTTCTATGTCTAAAAGCGGTTCCCCCCCTGTAAGGGTTACATTTTTAACCTTTGTATCTAAAATATAGTTATATATATCTTCCTTTGTCATGGATGTTACAGCTGCACTTTCTTCATTGGCCCACATTGTATCGCAATAATTACACCTTAAATTACACTTTGCCAGTCTGATAAAAACAGCTAACTCTCCCGACCTCTGCCCTTCTCCATTTATACTTACAAATTTTTCAACTACGTTATAGTATTTCATAATATTTACCGCCTTTTTTTATCTTTAAGTAAAGTATATTCTTGTATTAAATTGACCTCATTTTTCAGTCTGTATGCAACGTCACGCTGCCTATTTTTCATATGTTGCTGAATTAGTAGGAGTTTCATATACCGTTACCCTCTTTACAGAGTACCCCTTTCCCTCTAAAATTTCATAGAAATATCTGGAAAACTCCTCCGCTGTTGGCCTGAAATCCACCTCTATTATATTGAAGTTATCTTCCTTTAGACAGCTTAAAGTCCCTTCCTTCATGGTACCCTTTTCTATAATCAAGGCATGATCATGATCATCCACCATCTTTTTTATATCTTTTTTTATATCCCCAAAATCCACAACCATTCCTCTCAGCTGTCCCTCTTGTTTTAATTCTTCACCGCAGATCTCTGCAATAACTCTCCACCTGTGTCCATGAATATTCGAACACTTTCCCTGATAACCTGCTAAAAAATGGGCACTGTCGAAACTGTGTTCTCCCTTTAATATATACATACTTTATTTCTCCTCTATATAAAATTTTCTCCATAATAACAACACCCGATAGCCCCGTTAAACTGCGGATCTTCCAGGACTTCTACCTCTGTATAATCTGATCTTAAGTACTCTACAATAGATCTGTTTTTTGCAACTCCTCCGCTGACAATAAGAGTGTCCCCCCTGAATTTTGTGAGCAGGGGACGTAACCTGCTGTACATAGAATAATTTATCCCTGCTGCTAACCTGTCCAAAGATATCCCTTCAGCAATCTTCCCGATCAATTCTGATTCTGAAAAAACAGCACAGGTTGAATTAAGTTTTACAGGATCTTTAGAATAATCTGACAGTAAATCCAGAGGAACCTCCAAAACATTGGCCATATTCTCTAGATATCTTCCACAGGAAGCTGCACACTTATCATTTAAATCCAAATCAGTGGCTAATCCCTTTTCAATCTTTACAATCTTTACATCCTGTCCCCCGATGTCTAAAAGGATAAAATCTTTTTTTCCTGACTGAGCCAAAGCACCGTATACATGGGCTTTTATCTCATTTATAGGTTTAAACATACTAAGATCCGTATTATTCCGTCCGTATCCTGTGGAAACAGCCAGATCCACACCCTCTATTCCTAATTTCTTTAAATCCACGATTATTTTATTCTGGTATTGGCAATAATCCCTGTAAAAAGATACGGTACTTATCTTCTTTCTCAACACTATTTTTTTATCTTCTGTAACTATAATTTTAACTTCTCTGCTGCCTAAATCTATCCCTACTATTTTTTTAGGAGTAAGTTTTGCTCTACAAGTAATATCATTCATTGATTTTCTCCGTTCTTTTTTTAGTATAATCACACAGTTTTCTATCTTTTAGCATATCTAAAAAAGCTTCTATCCTCAATTTAGTCCTGGCATCTAAACTGTTGGATTTATCTCCTTCTATGGTTAATATAGGGATGTTTAATTCCTGCTTTAAAATTATATCTTCAACTGCACGATGGCAGAATGCCTGGGTATAGTGGATAACTGCATCTAATTTTCTTTCTTTTATCTGTTTTTTTATGTCCTCCAACCTGAAATCTATATCATATGTATATGTATAGTCATAATACTGTTCATATATATCTTTAGATCCCATGGCTCTGGGAAAAGCAAACTCCCTCTGAACTTCATTATATATAAACCTTCCGTCTAACCCTTCAACATAATCATGAAGATCCCCCTGCATAGGAGGTATTCCCAGGTATCCCAGCTTTAATTCTTTTTTATCTACAGGTCTTTTATTTATTTCTTCTATTTTTTTCTCCAAAAAATTGCTGTATCTATCCACATCTCCGTCAAAATCACTGAAACATAGCTGAAGGATATGATTTTCAAAACCTGTTGCCTTTCCCTCCAGAGTCAATCTATCTATATATTTAGCTTTCTCCCTTATTATATTTAATCTTTTTCTCTGCTCCTCTACCTCTTCATAGGATACATCCAGATATTTCATGAGTTTATCCAACTCATTTTTTATCTCATCTAAGGAGTGTGAATGGGGATAACCGAAAGGATGTATTTTTATATTATTTTTTTTAAATATTTCTAAAAGTGTTTTAGTATTGGAACAGTCTCCCTCTGTCACTCCTAAAACTTCCTGGATTCCATTTTCAATACATGCCCCATATATTCCCTTGATCCAGGCACACATACTTTTAGGGAATCCGTCACGCTCTGCTTTTTCTATATATTTCCCATAGTCTTTGGAAACAACAAAAATATTATTTAAATCTATGGGAGTATATCCTGCTGCTAAAAGCACCTCTATGGGTACTGTAGTTGTTAAACCTATTCTTTTCATTTTTTTCCTTTCATAATTTAAGCAATAAAAAAGGAGGAT
>CAZUGM010000123.1:0-6730 GCA_964619915.1 uncultured Fusobacteriaceae bacterium
TATCCAGCTCATCTATATAGATTATTCCTCTCTCTGCTGCTGCTACATCGTAGTCAGCTGCCTGTAATAATCTTACCAATACATTTTCTACGTCATCTCCTACATACCCTGCTTCTGTAAGGGTAGTTGCATCTGCTATAGCAAATGGCACATGAAGTGTCTTAGCCAGAGTTTCAGCTAAAAGTGTCTTACCTGTTCCTGTAGGACCGATAAGCAGAACATTTGATTTTTGTAATTCTACATCTCCGGTTTTCCCCCTATGTCTGATTCTCTTATAGTGGTTATATACCGATACTGCCAATACTTTTTTTGCAGCTTCCTGACCTATTACATAGTCATCCAATCTTGCCTTTATCTCTTTCGGAGTCATAAGGGTAACCTCGTCAAAACTGTTATCTTCTACAGATTCTCCCATCTCTACCTGCATATCCTCTATAAGCATCCCGCAGGCCTCTATACACTCATCACATATATTTGCTTCTGGACCAGTTATTAATTTTGCTACTTCATTTTCTGATTTCCCGCAAAATGAACATCTTTGTATTTCTCTTTTCATTCTATCTCTCCCCTTCTGCGAATACTCTGTCGATCAATCCATATGCCATAGCTTCCTCAGCTGTCATAAAATTATCTCTCTCTGTATCTTTCTTTACTTCTTCTACACTTTTCCCTGTTGTTTCAGATATTATTTTAGAAGTTAAATCTTTCATTCTTTGGATCTCTTTAGCTTGAATTTGGATATCAGTAGCCTGACCTTGGGCTCCTCCCAGTGGCTGATGGATCATCACTCTGGCATTTGGTAATGCAAATCTTTTCCCTTTTGCCCCTGCTGTTAATAAAAGCGCTCCCATAGACGCAGCCTGACCTATACACACAGTCTGTACATCAGGTTTGATATACTTCATAGTATCGTATATTGCCATCCCTGAGGTAATAACTCCTCCCGGACTGTTAATGTACATAATTATATCTTTTTCCGGTGCCTCTGCCTCTAAGAATAATAGTTGCGCCACTATTGAGTTAGCTACCAGGTCGTTTATCTCTGTTCCTAAAAAGATTATTCTGTCTTTCAATAATCTTGAATATATGTCGTAGGCTCTTTCACCTTTTCCGTTATTTTCAATAACTGTTGGATTATACATAAATTTTTACCTCCAAATGTTTTTATTTATCATATAAATTATCAAACAGCATTTAATAATTTATATGATAAATCCACTCTTTTTAAATAAAAAAATCAATAAAAAAAACGGTGGTCTATATATATAGCTTAAGGGACAAATAAAATTTGTCCCAAAAGTCTATACACTTAATTAAATTATTTAGCTTGCGCTTGGATAAACTCAACAGTTTTTTGCATAGTAGCATCTACTCTTAAGTTAGTTGTGAAGTTTTCTAAGTTGTTTGCCTTAGTTAACTCTTCCTTTAACTTGTCTGCATCCATCTTGTACATAGAAGCAACTTCAGCTAATTTAGTTTCTAACTCTTCGTCAGTTAATTCAATCTTTTCGATCTTTGCGATCTCATCTAAGATAAGGTCTAATTTGATCTTTTCAATTGCCATAGGTCTAACTTGCTCAGTTAATTGCTCCATTGTAGATCCTGACATTTGTAAGTACATCTCTAAGTTCATTCCTTGAGATTTTAATTGGTTTTCCATCTCAGAAATTCTTCCTTTGATCTCTCTTGCTACCATAGATAATGGTAAAGTCATTTCAGTGTTAGCTAAAACTTGGTTTAATAAAGTTTGTCTGTATTCTCCCTCTAATCTAGCTTCTTCTCTGTTTTTGATCTCTTCAGCTTTCTTAGCTTTTAAATCTTCTACAGATTCAAATCCTGCTTCCTTTGCGAATTCGTCGTTTAATTCAGGAGTAACAGTTACTTTTATTGCGTTTATTTTAACTTTGAAAGTCGCTTCCTTTCCAGCTAAATGTTCTGCATTGTATTCAGTTGGGAAAGTTACTACTATTTCTCCCTCTTGATCTTTTTCATATCCTACTAATTGATCTTCGAATGTATCGATGAAAGATTTAGTTCCTAATTTTAACATGTGTGATTCAGATTTTCCACCTTCGAAAGCTACACCGTCAACAAATCCTTCAAATGCAAGATCTACAGTATCTCCCATTTCAGCTTTGTGACCTTCAGCAGCATCTTCTAAGTTAGACTTAGCTGATACCATCATTTCGATCTCTTTGTTTACAATCTCGTCATTCATTTCGAATGTTCCCTTTGTAGCTTCTAAACCTTTGTATTCTCCTAATTTGATCTCAGGGAATACATCTACCATAAATGTAACAGCAAATTTTTCTCCATCTAAGTCTACCTTAGTTGTCTTTATGTAATCTACAGGATTGATTTGCCCGTCCTTTAAGATAGCTTCATAGTGAGCTTTTAAGATAGCGTCAGTAATCTCTTCTTTGATCACACCTTCATAATGAGATTCGATAGCTGATGCAGGTGCATGTCCCTTTCTGAATCCTGGAATTTCAGCGTCCTTAGCTATTTTCTTTACAGCTTCTTTCTTAGCAGTAGATACTTCTGCACCTTCTACCTTTAATGTGATTTCAACTACTGAGTTATCTAATTTTTTTACTTCATAATTCATGTTCTTTGTTCCTCCTTGTATATGATTATATATATTTAAATGCTCTAGGCACTTATTGGTTCGTACGGGTAATTCATGAATTACCTCTACTCTTATTCTTCACTTCGTATGTCTTTTATCTTAATTTGAATAATTTTATTATTATTATAACAAATTTTTTCTGGATAGTATGCTATTTCAAAGATTTTATCCATATAATTATCTTCGTCTATCTTATGAGCCAGGTTAAACCCCACAGCAGAGTAAAGCTTCCCATTTTTTTCCAAAAAAGTTTTAAAATGTTTATCTTCAACTCCAAATTTTTTCACCCTGACAAACTTTAGATCTCTGTCCACAAATAATGGATAGGGATTAGCAGCTCCAAAGGGTGATATCTTAGAAAGTTCACCTATAAAGTTATCATCCACCATCTCCAAGGGATAGTTATAGTCTATCTTTATAATATCTTTCGTATATTTTTTTGTAGATTCTCCAATACCTTTGGCAATAGCTCTTTCAACTGTTTCCAGCTGATCTTTGGCCACTATAAATCCAGCAGCCAAATCATGCCCTCCAAATCTAATCAAGGTATCGGACATATTGTTTAATATATTAAATATATTTATTCCTGCTACACTCCTACAAGATGCCTTCCCAAAATTATTCTGCAACGAGATAAGGATAACCGGAATGTTATACCTAACAGAAAGTCTGCTGGCTACTACCCCAATAACACCTGGGTGCCAATCATGGGATTTTAAAAATAGATATTTCAGACTATTTTTATCCTCTATCTTCTCCACCTCATCATTGATCTCATTAAAGATTTTTCTCTCTAAAATACGTCTTTTATTGTTGGATTTTTTCATATCCTCTATAATAGAATAAAGTTCGTGATCATTTCCTTCTAAAAAGAAATCTGCACCTGTTCTTGATGTTCCAAGCCCTCCCAAGGCATTTAATAACGGTGACACGAAAAAGCTGATATCTGTTGTACTGATGTCCTTAGGTGACAGCTTGAGATATCTGAGGAGGGACCTGAGTCCCTTTATCTTAGTATCCTTTAAAGCTATCAATCCATTTTTCACTATAACTCTGTTTTCGTCCGTTAAGGGCATTACATCTGCTATAGTTCCTATCATCACTATGTCCAAATGTTCATATAGATCTTTTGGATCGATACCTAATTTTTTATATACAGCACAGGCTACTTTAAAAGCTACTCCAGCACCAGATAGATATTTAAATCTGTAGTTTTTACTTAATTTAGGGTTAATTACTAAAAGTTTTTCTTTTTTATCTTTTATTATTTTATGATGATCGGTAATTATGACATCGATACCCAGAGATTTTGCATATTCAAAATCTTCTACCGAATTAATTCCTGTATCTACAGTTATAATTACCTTTCCACTTCTTTCATTGACATAATCTATTGCCTGTCTATTCAGACCATACCCTTCATCCATACGATTTGGAATATAATACGAGGTTCCTATCCCGATAAGATTAAAAACAATAGTCAGATAAACAGAGGCTGTTATACCATCTACGTCATAATCGCCATAGATAAATACCTTGCTTCCACTATCTTTAGCCCTGATTATCTTTTCTACGACCTCCTCCATCCTTTCAAAATCAAATGGATCTTCTAGATCTTCTACACCTGCATTTAAAAATTTCTGGATATCGTCATCGGAATCAATCCCCCGTGATAGCAGGAGTTTCACCACTTCTGTGGATAAATTATGCTTCTCAACTTTGTCTTTCACCTGGGACTCATCATATGTATTATATTCCCAATACATACCATATCCTCCTAATTGTTAACTTTATCAATTAAGTTAGATATTTTTATCGCTCTAGCCACTGTATCATCTAAAAATACTCTGATTTCAGGTACATATCTTAGGTTAGTCTCTTCAGACACTCTTTTTCTTAAATATTTTCTGATCTCATTTAATCCTTCTAAAACCATAAGTTCATCTACTTTATTATCTCCAACAGATAATACACTAAAATATACATCTGCATATCTTAGGTCTTGGGTAACTTCTACCTTAGTTACTGATACCATCCCTTGAATTTTTGGATTTTTTACTTCCATAAATAAAGCTGTAGATATTATTCTTGTCATTTGTTTTTCTATGCCTAATAATCTTTGTTTTCTCATAATTATTTCACATCTTTTAGTGTTCTTTGGATTTCGTCAATCTTGTATGCTTCTACAATATCTCCCTCTTTAATGTCATTAAAGTTCTTGATATTTAATCCACATTCTTGACCTACGATAACTTCTTTAGCATCATCTTGATATCTCTTCAATGAAGCTAATTCTCCGTCGTATACCATTACACCATTTCTAAGGATTCTGATTTTTGAATCAGCATAGATCTTTCCATCTTCTACATAACAACCAGCTATGTTTCCAATTTTAGACACTTTAAATACTTTTTTGATCTCGATTCTTCCTAAGTAAACCTCTTTGTATTCAGGATCTAACATTCCTGATAAAGCTTGCTCTATATCTTCTACAATTTGATAGATGATACTAGAAGTTCTGATCTCTACACCGGCTTTTTCTGCATCTCTCATGGCTTTTGTAGTTGGTCTTACGTTAAATCCAAGGATGATTGCATTTGATGCCTCTGCAAGTCTGATATCATTTTCAGATATCGCTCCAGATGTAGCTTGGATGATATTTACTGCTACTTCTGATGTAGATAATTTATTTAATGATTCCTTAAGAGCCTGTACAGAACCTTTTGAATCAGCTCTTATGATAAGATTTAATTCTTTTAAGTTGATCTCATCCATATGTTGAGATAAAACTTCTAAAGAAATATGTTTTTTCTTATTTTGATCGTTTAATTTTCTATCTTTTTCTACCTCTTCTACGATTCTTCTAGCATGTTGTTCATTTTGAACTACATACATTACATCTCCAGCTTCTGGAACTGTATTGAATCCTATAACTTCAGCTGGTTGTGAAAGTGAAGCAGCTTCTACTTTTTCAGCTTTATCGTTAAGTAATGCTCTTACTTTTCCATAAGATTCTCCAGCTACGATTATATCTCCAACTTTAAGAGTTCCCTCTTGTACTAAGATATCGGCAATTGGTCCTACTTTTGGATCTAATCTAGATTCCATAACTACACCTTTTGCTCTTTTCTTTGGATTACCTTTTAATTCTAACATCTCTGCCGTGATTAAGATAGTGTCTAAGATTCCTTCTAAGTTTTGCTTAAATTTAGCAGAAATTTCGATAAATTCTACATCTCCACCCCACTCAACTGGTACTAATCCATGTTCCATCAATTCATTTTTAACTCTAGATGGATCTGCTCCCTCTTTGTCTATCTTGTTTACTGCAATTATGATAGGTACGTTAGCTGATTTTGCATGGGCTACAGCTTCTACAGTCTGAGGCATTACACCATCGTCTGCCGCTACTACTAAGATAGCTATGTCAGTAACTTGTGCTCCCCTTGCTCTCATCTCTGTAAACGCCTCATGTCCCGGTGTATCTACGAAAGATATTTTTTTACCGTCTTTTACTATTTGGTAAGCACCGATTTTTTGAGTGATTCCACCAGCTTCTCCATCTGCTACATTAGCTTCTCTGATAGCATCTAGTAATGATGTCTTTCCATGGTCAACGTGTCCCATTATAGTTATGATTGGAGCTCTCTCTACAAGGTCAGATTCTTTGTCTCCTATCTCTAGGTTGAATTTATCTCCAAATGCCATCTCTTCTATCTCTTCCTGCTCTACCATAGCGTCATAATCATCAGCTAACTCTTCAGCTAAATCCATGTCTATAACACTGTTGATAGTTAACATTTGTCCCTTTAAGAATAACTTTTTGATAAGTTCAGAAGCATTTATTCCTAATTTCTCAGCGAAGTTACCTAATGTAATTTCACCTCTTATCTTTATTAGTTTAACTCCATCTTCTTCGATAACTTCATCTTCTACGTCTTCTACTTTATTCATAGTAAATTCGTTTCTTTTACCTTTTTTCTTCTTCTCTTTCTTTTCTTTAGCTGTTTTTTCCTTCTTTTCTTTCACCTTAGTTGTTTTCTTCTTTTTCTTCTTTCCTTTTTTCTCTTCTTTTTCTGTCTGATCCTCTTTTTTGTTGAA
>CAZUGM010000124.1:0-6679 GCA_964619915.1 uncultured Fusobacteriaceae bacterium
GTGTGGAAATAATAGAATCAATTGCAGGAAGACATAGCAACGGATCAACTAACATTGAAGGAATACGTAGATCCTTTTACAGGAAACAAAGTAAAAAAATAAACCCCAGGGCTACTTTAGTAGCAATATGGGAATAAAAGCAGTTGGCAAACAATTCAACAGGTCTTTAGACCTAAGCTAGTAATGAGCCCTTACAGGGCAAGAGCAAGCTACCCCTTTGAGGGGTAGTCTTGACTTTAGTAATAAATAAAAAATTTCAACAATTTCATGTAAATTATAATTGTTTAGGAAATTATCCTCATAAGAGGAATCACCAAAACACTAGTAAACATAAATGGTACTTGTCTGGATGCAACGTCACGTTGCTTTTACGCCTTTGGAAGCATTACACTGGCTTCTCCATCTATTACCATCTTTCCATCTTGATTTGTACAGGTAGTTCTCAAGGTAGCTCTGTCATTTCTACCCTCTTTAAGGTCAACGATTTCAGCTTTAACTTCTAAAGTATCTCCCAAATAAACTGGAGCTAAAAATTTAACGGTCTGTCCTAAATATATAGTTCCTTCACCTGGAAATTTTGTCCCTAAAATAGATGAGATATAGGATACTCCCAACATTCCATGGGCTATCCTCTTCTTAAACATAGTAGTTTTAGCATACTCCTCGTCTAAATGAACGGGATTATGATCTGTACTTACCTCTGCAAATTTTTCTACATCCACAGCTTCTACAAGCTTATTAAAACTATAAGAATCTCCGATTTTTAATGACTTTATCATATTTAAACCTCCATTACTTTTATATCATCTGCTAAGGTCAATTTTGCAGGTGTATTAGCTATTACATCTTCTACAGTATTGTGCGGCCCGATCTCTTTTAATAATAACCCCTCAGGAGTTACTTCGATAACTGCCATCTCTGTGATAATTAAGTTTACCTGGTTAGCAGCAGTCAGAGGCAATGTGCACTGTGGAAAGATCTTTGGTTTACCCTTTGCAGTATGTTCCATAGAAACTATTACTTTTTTTGCTCCGACAACAAGGTCCATAGCTCCTCCCATCCCGGGAACCATCTTTCCGGGAATTATCCAGTTAGCCAGGTTACCTTTTTCATCTACCTGTAATGCTCCCAGTACAGTCATATCCACATGTCCCCCACGGATCACAGAAAAAGACATAGCAGAGTCAAAGAACACTGCTCCATCTAGGGTAGTGATAGGCATCCCGCCTGCATTGACTAGGTCTTTGATCTCCTCACCCTCTTTGGGGGCGGGACCTACTCCCAAGAGACCGTTTTCTGACTGGAAGATAACATCCATATTATCCGGTACATAGTTAGCAACTGCAGTGGGAAGACCGATACCCAGGTTAACTACATCTCCATCTTTCAATTCTTGAGCAACTCTTTTAGCAATAATTTCTCTAATTAACTTTTTATCCATTATAATCACTTCCTACTATATGATCAACAAAAATTCTAGGTGTAACAACTTCGTTTGGATTGATATTTCCTACTTCCACAATATTTTCAGCTTCTACTATAACTGTGTCAGCAGCTGTAGCCATGATAGGATTAAAATTTCTGGCAGTATTTGCATAGATAATGTTTCCTTTGGTGTCTACAGTGTGTCCTAAAAGGATAGCAACATCTGCTCTGAGAGGTTTTTCCAAAAGGAATTGCTTTCCGTCTACCTCTATTATCTCTTTCCCGTCAGCGACGATAGTACCTATACCAGTAGGAGTGAGAACACCACCTAAACCAGCCCCTCCTGATCTGATTCTCTCGGCTAAAGTTCCCTGGGGAACTAATTCTACCTCGATCTCTTTTTCATTCATTTGTCTTCCGGTTTCCGGATTTGTACCAATGTGGGATGTGATTACTTTTTTAACCATATTATTGTAGATAAATCTTCCTACCCCGCTATTTTTTATTCCTGTGTCATTAGATATGATAGTCAGGTTTTTTACACCTTTTTTTACAATAGCATCTACGATAGTATGAGGTGTTCCAGTACCTAAAAAACCTCCTACCATGATGGTCATCCCATCTTCTATTTTAGATACTGCATCTGCAACATCAATTATTTTCTTAGACATAACCTTGTTTCCCCCTTTTTTATTTTAAGACATTAAATTTATAGAAACATTAAAACCAGTGAAATTATGGCACCGGAGTAAATAAGTACTACCAAACAATATCCCATTATATCTTTAGCACCTAAGCCTGCAATACCAAGGGCAGGAAGATCCCAGAATGGCTGTATCATAGTTGGCCATGCAGCCCCCCAGGCTATTGCCATGGCAGTTTTTGCTGCGGGAATACCCAGAGCAGCACCGGCAGGCATCATTATTGGAGCCTGAACTGCCCATTGCCCTCCTCCAGACGGAACAAAGAAATTAACAATTCCAGCACTTAAAAAAGTAAAGAAAGGAAAAGTTGTTTCAGTGGAAATATTAACAAACATGTTAGACATAGCTCCTGCCAGAGAAATTCCTTCGGGTCCTCTTCCAACCATTATTCCCATTATTCCTGCATAGAAAGGAAATTGAAGGATTATTCCTGCGGCACCTTTGGAAGCTTCTTTGATTGCACTTAAAAATCTCTGAGGTGTACCATGTAAAAGTATTGCTGTAAACAGGAACACAAAATTGACTATGTTTAAGTTTAATGCGAATCCATTATTTATAAAGTATGAAACAATATAAGTATAACCCATTATTCCTAAAAGTAAAGAAACAGTCTTGCTGTTTTCTATTTTTTCTGCAGGGGTCATAGCGGCAAGATTTATTTTTTCTTCGGGAACCTCTACAAGGAGATCGTTGTCTATAGTAATAACATCATCTTTTTTTGGATGCATAGCCCTATTAACAAAGGGTAAAGTAATAAATAAAATGACTAATATAATCAGGTTAGTAGCTGAAAAGATAGTCATAGATGTAGGAATTGCTTCTGTAACAGCCCCGGCTGTTGCGCTTTTTAAACCTCCGCCAGACGCAAGTTTTAAAGGTATGGAAGCAGATAACCCCCCATGCCAAACTAAAAATCCAGTATATGCAGAAGCAATCAATAATCGATAATCTACACCTTTGACTTTTTTAGCAATTTCTTTGGCAAAGATAGCTCCAATTACAAGACCGAATCCCCAGTTGATAAAGGAAGCTAAGACAGAAACTACAGTAACTCCTATTATTGCCTGGGATGGACTTTTTAATTTACTGGCCATAAATGACAGGGTTCTTTTAAAGAATGGAGAACTAGCCATAGTATGCCCTGTAACCAATACCAGTGCCATCTGCATGGAAAAAGATAATAAACTCCAGAATCCATTGGTCCAGTTGTTGATAATAGACATAGGAGATTGTTTAGTAATAGGGATTGCAATCAAAAAAACTATAAACGTTAAGATAGCACAAAATATAAATGGATCGGGCAGATATTTTTGTATCAATATTACACATAAATTTGTAAATTTTTCAAAGATACTCTTTTGTCTGACAGTTGTTTCTTTAGCTGCAGTTTTATTCATAGAATCTACTCCTTTTAAATTAAAAAATTAATAAAAGATTTCAAAATTTCTACGAAAAACTCTAAGTTTTATAAAAAAAAATAGGAAGAACTTACTTAGTCTTTATATTTTTTTGTTTTAAAAAGTTCTGGCTATATCAATTAGCGTAATTCGTAGCTAAACGTCTATTTATTACACCATCTCTCTTTTTACCATCTCTTCTACAATAAAGGTTGCTACATCATCTGCATATTTTCCGGGACCAAATCCGGCATCATAACCTAATTCTTTGGCTAACTCATGGGAGATTCTGGGACCTCCGGCAATAAGAATTACCTTATCTCTGATTCCCTCAGCTAATTCCACGAGGTGAGTCAGGTTTTGAATATGGATATTCTTTTGAGTAACTGTCTGGGAAACTAATAGTGCATCAGCTTTTAATTCAATAGCTTTTTTGATGAATTCCTCGTTTTCTACCTGGGATCCCAGGTTATAAGCTTCAATCCCTTTATATCTTTCAAGGCCGTAGTGTCCGGCATATCCCTTCATATTCATAATGGCATCTATTCCAACTGTATGAGCGTCAGTTCCTGTACTGGCTCCTACAATGACTACATCTCTTTTGATATTTTCACTGATAAAGTTCTGTACCCCGTACATATCCATAGTGTCGATATCCACTGTTTCTACATGGATCTCATCATAATCCACAGTGTGGTTCAATGAACCGTAAATTACATAGAATGAGAAATGAGTGTCTAAAGCCCCGTAATGAGAAACAGCTGGTTCAGATATTCCCATTTTTTTAGCCAGTTCTTTGGCTGCTTCAGCACCCTTTTCATCGGCAGGTACCGGGAGGGTCAGACTGACCTGTACCTTCCCGTCATTCATAGTATCCCCATAAGGTTTTAATCTTTTCAGATCTAACGTAGTATCAAAATTTTTATCTTCAGTTGAATATAATCCTCCACTCATTATTTTTCACCTCCAGTCATTAGTGCTATAAACGGATTAAAGTATGTACTGTCTTTTACAAATACACCGCTTAATCCTTTTCCTCCGTCGATAGGTCTTTTTATACCTGCAAATTTACCTTTTTGCAGGGTATCAAACATTCCTGTTGTTTCAATCTCTTTGATGAGGTCTCTACCTTTTTCAAGAACTTCCTTGGCACGATTTACAATCATTCCATCCTTTTTAAATGTTATCTCAGAACCGAAATCTTTCATATTTTTAAAGATATACTGGGCGTTATCGATTGCCAAAGCTCTGTCAGACATAAACGGAGAATGGATAGCCTCAGTCAGCCTTCCCATCTGGTGAAGTCTCTGCCCGGTCATGATCGTCACCATCTTAAATAGAGCATCCTGTCCACGTCCTTTGAAAATATCCCCCGTCATAAATTTTGTAGGAGGCATATATTTTAATGGTGCTTTTGGAAATATCTCTCTGGCCATTTGAGCCTGGGAAAGTTCCAATAAGAATCCATTTTCTGTATCTGGATGGATCTCAAATGCATGTCCTAATCCCTGCTGCTCTTCAGGCAAATTAGCAAGGAGTGCAAATTGTTCATTTATAAATTGAGAAGCGAGGACAGTATGAGCTTCCTCTATGGCATCTGCTGTAGTGAGGTAGTTGTCCTCTCCGGTATTGATGATTACCCCTGCGAAACCATTTATGATTCTGGAAAAATACTGGTCTACAAATGTTCTCTTCATATTGATATCTCTAAATAAAATTCCGTAAAGTGCATCATTTAACATTACATCAAGTCTTTCAAAGGCTCCCATAGCAGCGATCTCAGGCATACACAGACCAGAGCAGTAGTTGCAGAGTCTGATATATCTGCCTAATTCCTCTCCTACTTCATCCAGTGCCTTTCTCATTATTCTACAGTTTTCCTGGGTAGCTAATGTCCCGCCGAATCCCTCTGTGCTGGCTCCAAAAGGTACATAGTCCAGTAAACTCTGTCCTGTACTTCTGATAACAGCGATAATATCTTCTCCCTGTTTGGCAGCTGCTACAGCCTGAGTTACATCTTCATATATATTTCCGGTAGCTACAATAAGGTATAGAAGGGGACCTGTTTTATCTCCAAATCTTTCTAAATAAGATTCTCTGTCCTTTCTGTTGTTTGCAATTTTATCTGTGTTTTCACGAGCAATCTTATCTATGGCTAATTTTATTTCAAAAGCATCATGGGTAGATATCTTCCCTAGATTTAACTCTCCTTGAGAGACTTTTTCAGCAATCTCCTGGGGAGAAAGGCCTGTTTCTACCATGGCATTCCCGATATAGTGAGAAACTCCTAAAGTAAGGTTTCCCTCCTTTTCGATATGTTCTACCACTATATTCGGCAGTGGTACTTCAAATTTATCGATTCCGTCGATCCCGAGTAAACGGCAGATTGTTCTCTCTACCGATACTGTAGAATGGTCATCTATATAAGTCTGTACATCTATGGCGATATTTCTAGCTGATTTTCTAGCGTCTGCCACTACATCCCAATCTAAGTGTAATTTTGAATCCTGCATATCTTTACCTCCAAAGCTACCCTTTCCCCCTTGAGATATTCTCTCCTTTAGAAGGATGAGGGATTAGTATAAATTTTTTTTTATATCTTTTAAACCTTCGTCGATTCCACTCTGTGCTGCTACATTGAGTGCATCCTTTGGAACTTCGAAGTTAGAATGAATCTTTTCTATGGAATAATCCATATGTTTCTGGATCAGAGAGATCGAATTCTGGTTATTCAGGTCAATCTTTCTTTTTAAACTATCAAAATCTATATTCTTTAATCCGACAACTTGATAGTGGGGAGTGGAATCATCTACTACCCCATCATAGTGGGTTGCCATGATTGAAAAACTATCAAAGTTTTTCATATAATTGGATAATCCCTTTACAAATTTTTTACCTTCACTTGGGTTGGTACCCCGGGCAAATTCATCTAGGGCAATAAATCCCTTGTCATAAGTTGTAAGACACCCTGTGATTTCCTTGAGTTTCATTATTTCAGCCCCAAAACTGCTGAGACCCTTGGAAACATCCTGGATATCATCGGATAAAAACTGTATAAACTTTAATACAGGTATAGTGGCGTGATCTGAAAAAACATAAAACCCCATTTGTGCCAGTATAAGATTCAGAGGAAGGGATGTCAAAATAACACCC
>CAZUGM010000125.1:0-6644 GCA_964619915.1 uncultured Fusobacteriaceae bacterium
GACATGGAAAAGCTTTTAAAGGTTTATTAGAGAGACATTTTGAAGGAAAATAATTAAATTTAAAACTAAAATTACTATAAAATTAAAGAGGTGGAATAATTATGAAAAAATATGTTTGTGAAGTATGTGGGTATGTTTATGATCCAGAAGTTGGAGATGTAGATAACGGAATTGAAGCTGGAACTAAATTTGAAGATATCCCTGAAGACTGGGTTTGTCCTCCATGCAGCATGGGTAAAGATGTATTTGCTGAAGAAAACTAAAACTTCTAAACTCCCAAGAAATTCTTGGGAGTTTTTTTTTATAAAAAATTTAAACTTTTTTTATCTAAGTGACGTCAGATAAATATAAGCAAATGAAAATAGATTTTTTTTCATTTCATTCTTTCCTTAAATAATAAAGAGCTCCTAACTGTACGACTATTACAGCTGGGAGCTCTTTTATTTTTTTGAACTATGTAAAGTAAGAAAATTAACTAAACTAAAATATAGTGGGTTCTATTTCTTACTTGAATCTTACAGGACAAAAAGTATTATTTAAAAAATAACCTTATCCTGTAAAAAAAATTCGCTATCTTATATTTTATAAGGTAGTTTTTAGTTTCTTTAAATTTTTTCCACGATCCATCTTTTAGTCTGGTAGGACCTGCATTGTAAGCAATTAAAACTTTTTCAATGTCACCGTCGTATCTATTCATAAGATAACGGAGGTAGAGGGTCCCGATTTTAAGATTATATACAGGATCCAATAACATCTTTTCAGAATATGGAAGGTCATGAGATTTTGCCATCCATTCTCCAGTAGGAGGCATGATCTGCATAAGACCAATAGCTCCCTTATGGGAAACGACACGTGCTCTGAAGTTGCTCTCGATCTTGATAACTGAATAGATGATATCTTTGTCTACCTGGTATTTTGCAGATATTTTATCTATTTCTCCATAATAGTTTAAGGGGAAAAATAAACTGATTCCTAGTGATCCTGTAAATATAAGAAAAATTAATATATATAGATAGATTCGCTTCATACTACTCTCCGAAGTTAAAATCAATCTGCCTTAAAGATTCATATAAAACAATAGCTGCTGAATTTGAAAGGTTTAGCGATCTCCCCATCTTAATCATAGGAATAGTGATGCAGGTTTCCTTGTTTTTTTCCAATATTTCAACTGGAACTCCTCTAGATTCAGGACCGAATACAATAAAGTCATTTTCTTTATATTTAACATCTGAATATCTTTGGGTAGTCTTAGTTGTAGCAAAATAAAATTTAGATTCAGGATAAGCAGCCATCAATTCATCTAAACTGTCCCATTCATGAAGGTCAATATGCTGCCAGTAATCTAAACCAGCTCTCCTTATTTGTTTTTCATCCAGTGAGAATCCAAAGGGTTTGATAAGGTGCAGCGATGTATTTGTAAGAACACAACTTCTACCTATATTTCCTGTGTTGTATGGTATTTCCGGTTCCATTAAAACTATATTCATTAATTTACTCCTCTTTTAATATTATTTTTGTCCATTTTGAATATTCCGATTTTATGGAAAATTTAAATCCTAATTTGGTAAAGACCTCTTTGGCTATAGTAAGGCCTAATCCGGTTCCATAAATTTTAGAGGAATAAAAAGGAATGGTAACCTCTTCTATCCTGTGTTTTTGTATCCCAATTCCATTGTCCTTTATGCTTATCTTATTTTTACTGTTTGCTGAAAGGGTGATAGTGATAAAACGATCATTTTTACTGTAGTCACAGTTTTCAATGGAATTTTTAAACAGGTGGTAGAAGGCTGTAATGACCTTTTCCCTGTTAAATGTAATTTCTATATCATTTTCTATAATCATATAAGTTTTGATATTAGATTTCTTTAGGTGTAGATTTAACTTTTGAAGAACTTCCCTGATAAGATAGGAAAGATAAAAAGTAGTTGATTTATTTTTTATATTTTCATCTTCGCTGGAGTATTCACCGATATCTTCACAAAGTTTGATTACTTTATCGGATTCCTTGAGAATATAATCCAAATAGAGTTCAATTTTTTTGGGATCGTGTAACTTCTTTTTAGCCAGAGATGCAAAGCCAACAATGGATGAGATAGGTGTCCTCAGTTCATGGATGATGGAATTTGCAAAGGATCCAACGGTTTTTAACCTGATGTCCTCGGCTTCAAAATCTTCTAGTTCCCGGGAATGCATATAGAGGGAAAAATTATATTTAAACAGCTCTAAAATATGCATCTCCTGAGTATTGAGTTCATAGGGATTCTTATTTTGCCTGTCTAAGATAAAGCATCCATAATATGTATTTTCATAATATATAGGGATGATGGTAAAGTTCTTAAATCTATTGAGCAGTCCATAATTTTCATGAAAATCAGGTTTAGTTAGATTTGTCTGTATCTCTATACTTTTTAATATTTTTTCTATGGGAGTTCCGTAGAAATTGATCTCCTTTTCAAGGTTAGTTGAAATAAATTCTACTTCATCTTTCTTTAATTTTTTAAGATCAAAGTACGAGTTCAGATGTTTTAAATTTCTATTCCATCTGTCATATTTAAAAAAATATCCCTCTGAGTAGCCCAGATCCAATTTTTCAATTAAATTTAACAGGATGAAAAATACAACTTTTTCAGTGTTTTTTTCTTTATGAATTTTAGAAGCTATAGTTTCTAAGGAATTTAAATAAGAAACCATAGATGAGTTTTCCAAGTTTTTAAACATAAAAATCAATCCTTTTTGTTTAATAGATTTCGATACTCTGCTGCACTTATTTTACCGTTTTTTATACCAGTTATCTTAGAAAGGTTGGACTTGGAAGCTAAAACATACCCGCTGTTCAGAGAATTTATATGGGTGATGGCAATAGCTAAAGCATCGGCGGCATCATCTGGCTGGGGAATTTTGGAAAGTCCCAAAATTCTTTGAACCATCAATTGAATTTGTTTTTTTTCGGCTCGGCCGTACCCTGTTATTCCCATCTTTATCTGCAGAGGGGTAAATGAAACCTGGGGGATATTATTTTTTTCCCCGCAGAGGACTATTACACCTCTGGCCTGTCCCACCGAGATAACTGTTTTAGCATTTTTAAAATAAAAAAGGTCCTCTACAGCCATGTGGGTAGGAGAATATTTTTTTAAGATATTATCTAATTCGTCGTAGATAGCAGAAATCCTCTTTTCCATAGGAAGATCTTTAGAGGTATATATACAACCGTCATCCACAACCTTATATTTACTTCCACTATAGTCTGTAATTCCAAAACCGACAATTGCTGTTCCGGGATCTATTCCAATTACTCTCATCCTTACTCCTCGTATTTAAACAAAATTATAGAGCCAAAAGAATATTAAATGTCTCTGTTTTTATATTTATTTTCGTATATTAAATATTATCATAAATTATAATAAAATTCTATAAATTATAAAAGGAAGTTTAAATAAGAAATAGTATATTGTTGATACAGATAAAATACATATAAAGGAGGTAAAAATGAATATTTCGAACTATTTAAAAGAAATAGGTCGCTATCCCCTCCTGACTAAAGATGAAGAAATTGAGATATCTAAACATATATTAGAGGGGGATACAGATGCACAGGATCGATTGATAACAGCTAATTTGAGATTAGTTGTGAGTATAGCTAAAAAATATACTAAACTAGGAATCCCCATTCAAGATTTGATTCAAGAGGGAAATATAGGATTGATGAAAGCTGTTGAAAAATTTGATTATACCATGGGGAAAAAATTTTCCACCTATGCTACTTTCTGGATAAAACAGAGTATTTTGAGATATATATCCTCTAATAAGGGGGTTATCAGATATCCTGTATATATATATGATAATTTAGCTAAGATAAAAAAATTTATGACAAAATATAAATCAAAATATGGCTGCGACCCCAGCCTGGAAGAAATTGCAGAAAAAACAGAATTAAAGGTAAAGGATATAAAAAGATATCTAAAATTAAATGATGTGACCTTTAATTCCCTGGATGAATCCTATGGGGAGACAGGGGATCTTCACAGCATGATTGCAGACAAAAATGGTTATATAGAGGAAAATTTAATCCTTGAAAGTGATAAGGAAAAATTATTAGAAACTCTGAATGTATTGGGAGCTAAGGAAAGAGAGATAATAATACACAGGTTTGGTTTGCTGAATAATGAAGTGTTAACCTTGGATATATTGGGAAAAAGGCTGCATTTAACCAGAGAAAGGATAAGGCAGCTACAGATTCGAGCCTTAAATAAACTAAAAATACATTTACAATATAATAACTAGGGGTGATTTCTATGAGAAAGATATATATACTGGACACAAACGTGCTTATTCATGATCCTAAGGCTATGACAAACTTTGAAGACAATGATGTGGTTTTACCCATCTATGTGATTGAGGAGATAGATAAATTAAAAAAAGAAAGCGGGAACAGAGGTGCATCAGCCAGGGTAGCTGCGAGATTTATAGATGACCTCCGTTCCAAGGGATGTCTGGCCAAAGGGGTAGAGATGGACGATGGAATATTTTTCAGAGTAGAAACTAAGGGAGATACCACAGAGCTGCCGACTTCTTTAAAGAGGGATATAGTAGATAATCGTATTTTGGCAATAGCGCTGTATATAAAGAATAAAGAGAAGGATAAAAAAGTAGTTTTGGTTTCAAAAGATATCAACATGAGGATAAAAGCAGACTCTATGGAGATCCATGTAGAAGATTATAAGAGTGATAAGATGGATATAGAGGAGCTCTATACCGGGAATATGGAGATAGAAGTAGAGGAAGAGTTTATTAAAAAATATGAGAAATCGGGAAGAATTAAATATGTAGATATTATGCCGGAGGAACCCTCAGATAACTGTTTTATTAGTCTAAAATATAAGGAGAATACTCTGTACGGCAGATACAATAAGAAGACAAAGAGAATAGAGAGAATGATCTATGGAGATGTCAGTGTTTGGGGAGTCCGGGGAAGAAATGAAGAACAAAATTTTGCATTGGATCTTTTAATGGATGAGGATATCAAAGTGGTTACCTTAGTTGGAAAGGCAGGAACGGGAAAAACTCTGCTGGCAGTAGCTTCAGGGTTGGAATTAGTTGTTGAGAGGAGTAAATATAAGAAATTATTTATTGCCAGACCGATAATCTCAATGGGGAAAGACTTGGGATATCTTCCGGGAAGTGAAAAAGAAAAGTTGAAACCCTGGATGCAGCCTATTTTTGATAATATAGATTTTTTGGCCAGTAACAAGGAAGAAAAAGCGGGAGAAAAGGTAATTGCAGGCTTAGAAGCTCTGGGATTATTAAAGATAGAAGCTTTATCCTATATAAGGGGTAGAAGTATTCCGGCAGGATTTTTGATCATAGATGAGGCACAGAATTTAACACCTCATGAGATAAAAACCATAGTTACAAGAGCAGGAGAAAATACAAAGATAGTATTTACAGGTGACCCGTATCAGATAGACAATCCGTACCTAGATACAGGAAGTAATGGACTTACTTATTTAGCTGAGAGGTTCAGAGATGTGAGTATATCAGGACATATAGTACTCAGAAAAGGTGAAAGATCAGAGTTAGCCGAATTGGCAGCAACATTATTATAGCCCCCCTTTTGACCTCCCATATTAACTTATAGGAGGTTTTTTTATTTTTTCCTTTTAGTTTAACTCTTCTATACTTAACTTGTTTTAACAACTTAATGAACATAAGATTGTTATGTAAAATAAAAAATCAGCTACTCTATAGAGCAGCTGATTTTTAAAATTTATAGTTATCTAATTCCAGCACTAAAAACCTTTAATTCTTAGCTGTATTTATACTCTCCCTTTGCCACCAATTCACTAGGACCAGTCATATAGACTTCATCTTTGACTTCTATGGTCAGGTCACCTAAAGTCAGATGAACAAGAACTTTAGAACTCAGGTATCCCAGGAGTTCACCTATAACTACACTGGCACAAGACCCTGTTCCACATGCCAGGGTATGTCCTGCTCCTCGTTCCCAGGTATCCACAAGAATTTCATCTACATCTAAAATCTGGACAAAATTTACATTGGTTTTCTCAGGAAAAAGAGGGTTGTTTTCAATGGCTTTCCCGACTTCTACCAGATCGATCTTCTCCAAATCATCTACGAAAATTACAGCATGGGGAACTCCCATAAGAAGGGATGAAATCTTATAAATTTCTCCCTTAACAACGATCTCTTCATTGATGAATTTTTCTTTAGAAGTAGCCATAGGAATATATTCTGGATCTAAAAGTGGTTTTCCCATATCAACTTTTACATTGAACTTCTCATCTGGATAGACATCCAGGCTGAGTAATCCAGCCAGGGTCTCTACCTTGTAGGTAGTCCCATCTAAAATTTTGTTGTTATAGATATAGTTGGAAAAACATCTGATACCATTTCCACACATAGATACGATACTTCCATCAGAATTAATAAATGTCATCTGACAACGATCTTCCTTTTCAACCAAAACCATCATACCGTCGGCACCGATTCCAGTGTGTCTGTCACAGACTTTTATAGCGAGATCAGAGAAATTTTCTTCCTTTATGTTCTTTGTCATCAAATCTTTATAGTTAAAGATTATAAAATCATTTCCTAAGCCATGGTATTTTTCAAATTTAATCATATGG
>CAZUGM010000126.1:0-6571 GCA_964619915.1 uncultured Fusobacteriaceae bacterium
CCGAAATAAGTACTCTTAAAAATTAAATTTGAATCAAACTTACTTCCCTCCTTAATAAGGCTGAAGATAAGGGCTTCCTCCACATCATGTTTTTTACTGTATTTTTTTACCAGCTCCCCATAGTATCTGGGGTAAAGATAGGGATAAAGGTTTGAATATTTAGAAAATTCTTCCTCAGCAGAGAGGGAGGATTTCATAGCCAGATCGTAGAGTTTAATTTTTTCCAAATAAGATGTTTTAATAAAAGTTTCAAAGATCTTATCTTCGGAAAAATCAAGGGTATCAGATTCAATAATTAACAGTTGTGGGTCACCTAGTTCAGTGAGATGGTCCAGGATCTCTAAAGAATCTTTGTGGACACGTTTCTTATAATTTATAGGATATTCCTCCAATACTCTGGTGGTCTTAGTGATGTTGAAAGCCACTTGGTAGTAGTAGGAGTTCAGGTTGTGTTTGATTATCCAGTTTAAATAATTTGGATTTTTACTTTCGTTGTAGAGCATATTCCTATAATAACCGGCCAAGTTGGAATTTGGATAGGTCTGTATATACTTAATTGCAGATTCTTTAAATAGATCCATTTGGGATGAGTTGAAATAAGATCTGGTCAGGAGCTCGTGGGCCTTATCATTATTTAATTTTTTACTCCATAGGATGGCTTCCTCATAATTTTCCAGAAGAAAATAAATTCTTCCAATGGAATAGATGGATCTTTCCAGATATGGAGACTTGTCCACTAATTTATATTTTTCTATAGCTTCCAACGGTTTATTGGATTTTTTCAAGGCATTCCCCCAGAAATAATAATAATCTGAATCTGTGTTCCCTGAGCTGAACTGATTTTTTATGAGCTCTATCATCAGATCATAGTGATTAGCTTCCTCTAAGATGTTAAGGGTTCCGATAACTATCTCCTTATTATTGGAGGTAGAATTAATGGATTTTTTATAGGCCTTATAAAATTCTAAAAAGAGTCCCTTGGAGTACAGGTAGTGTCCTATCATTTTTAGGTCATGGTCTTTTAATTTGTCGATATTTTTATAGTTATTCTTATATTTTATCTCCAATATATAGTTGTAATATGGATCTTTTGAGGCAAGAATATTAAGTGCTTTTTTTTCAAAGGGTTCCAGGTCAGGAGAATAATAATCCTTTATAAGGGTCAGATACTGGTAGTGTGCATTGGTAAAATACCCTAAACGGGAGTATATCTCCCCCAGGTAAAACCCCCGTTGGAATTCAAAAAAATTGGATTTTTTAATTCCTAAAAATTTTAAATATTTAGGAGTATAGATAGATGATTCCAGATATTTAAGGGCATTTTTCATTTCCCCGATCTCATAATAATTCATGGCAATGTAATAATCAGGATAGTGAGAATTAACTAATTTAGAGTCTTTGTAGATCACTACAAAATTTTCAAACTCTAGTTTTGCCTGATCAAAATTCCCGTTGAGATAATGATTTTTTGCCTGGATAAAGGCTTTGTATCCGTCTATATCATCTGAAGGGAATAGAGTGGTAAAAATAAATATATATAGTAAGATAATTTTTTTCATGAAAATCTCCTTTTTAATTAATATTATAACTTTTTATCTGCTACTTACATAACTTTAATTGCTGTAAAGTATCGTTGAATATATTGAATATCAATTAGAGTATACCATAAAAATATTCAATTCAGAGCAGGCAGGAAAAAGTAGCTGATTTTTTTTATTTTAAGGATTAAAAATAAGGTATAATAAGTTAAATAAAAAAATGAAACCATCAAACTAAAAAAGAAATAGTCAGAATTTTATAATTTTGCTATAATATTAAGGCTATTTTTTAGAAGGGGTAATATTATTATGGGTAGAATAAGAATACTAGATGAAAGTGTATCTAATATAATCGCAGCAGGGGAAGTAGTTGAGAATCCGGCCAGCATGATAAAGGAACTGATAGAAAACTCCTTAGATGCATCGGCGGGATCTATTAGAATAGAGGTAAAAAATAATGGTCGAGATGTAAGGCTGGTTGATACAGGGATAGGAATGGGAAAGGAAGATCTGTTTCTATGTGTGGAGAGACATGCTACTAGTAAGATTAAAGATAAAAGGGATATCTTTAATCTTACTAGCTATGGATTTAGAGGCGAAGCTCTGGCTTCCATCGGATCTATATCTAAGATGATTATTTCCAGTAAAACCAATGATTCTAAAATCGGGCATAAGATAAATTTAAATGCCGGTAAGATTACTAAATATGAAGAAATATCTAGAGCAGGAGGGACAGAGATAGTTATTAAAGATCTGTTTTTTAATACTCCAGCAAGACTTAAATTTTTGAGAAAAAAATCTACTGAATACGCACGGATAAGGGAGATTGTTTTAAAGGAAGCTCTATACAATACCGAGGTTTCATTTTCTTTACTTTTAGATGGAAGGGAAGTTGTGAAGACCAGTGGTCGTGGGATAGAAAATACAATCGTAGAACTGTTCGGCAGAAATACATTAAAAAATTCAACAAAATTTTCTTTGGGATATTGGGGAAATATGAACCTCCTAAAATCTAATAAAGATTCTATATATACCTATGTAAATGGCAGATATGTCAAATCTAAAACTATTGAAAAAGCAGTTTTAGACGCTTATTATACTAAATTAGTTAAGGGGAGATATCCCTTTACAATAATATTTTTTAATGTTTCACCTGACTTAGTTGATGTCAATGTTCATCCCTCTAAAAAGATCATTAAATTTGTGGATGAAGATGGTGTATACAAGGAAATATTGGATCAGTTGACCGATGCTATCTACAGGGATGACAGGAAAAATTCGATCTCTTTGAAAATCGGGGAAGATGGGGATGAAAGTCTGGAAAAAAATAACCTTTTGGATTTTGAGGAGTTGGAAAATTTAATAACTCCTGCAGTTAATAAGGTTATAAAAACAGAGCAGCCTGCCTTGATAAAGGAAGAGAAATTAGAGAATAGGGTGACTGAGAGAATTGCTAAGGCTAATAGGTATAGTCAGGAGTATGAGGCAACTCTTCCATCAGAAACTTCTCCTTTGGAAATAAAGGAGAGTAAGATCGAAGATGAAGGGGAAAAAACTGAGAGTAGAGAAGATAAAATCACTCCAGAGAGAGGGAATAAATCAATTGAGATTGAAAAGATCCTCCAGTCAGAAAAACAGGATAATGAAGACCATAAAGGTCTAAAGGAAGAAAAACAGATCAAAACTGATTACAGGGTTTTAGCCCAGCTTCATAACATGTATATTCTGGTTGAAACAGAGGAAGAATTAGAGATCTATGATCAGCATATTGTCCATGAGAGGATCCTGTATGAAAAATTAAAAGATAAGCATTACAATAAAAAAATATCTGTTCAAAACTTATTAGTCCCAATAAAATTAGAGTTAAATGGTTATGAAACTGAGATTGTCAGGGGAAATTTAGAGTTATTCAGTGAATTTGGATTTGAAGTAGAGGAATTTTGTGACAATGAAATTTTAATCAGAGGAGTCCCTATATTTAACTTTAGAGTCAGTATAGAAGATACATTTAGGTACCTTTTAGAAAATTTAGGTGGCAGTGATCCAAGGGAAAAAGTCATTATATCCATGTCCTGTAGAAATGCTATAAAGGCAGGGGAAAAACTGACCTTAGAGGAGATGGAAACTCTCATATCAGATCTTCACAAGATAGGGAAATATACCTGCCCCCATGGAAGACCGATAATATTAAAGATGACTTTTGATGATATGAATAAAAAGTTTAATAGAAAATAATATTTTTGGAAAAAAACGAGATGTTTGACGTCTAAAGAATAGTGAAAGGGAAAAAACAAAAAATTAAGATAGGAAAATTTACATTTTTTGTGTAGAATTAACTAGGTACAAAAAATCTTGAGTAAGGAGATAAAGATGGTAAATGTAAATATTATTTGCGTAGGCAAGGTAAAAGAAAAATATATCAATATGGGAATAGATGAATTTACTAAAAGGTTGTCTGCCTATACAAGATTAAAAGTTATCGAATTAAAGGAAGATGGAAATGATAAAAATAGAAACCAGTCTATGGAGAAGGAAGCCAAACAAATAATAGAGACAATCTCTAAAAATAAAGGGTATTCTATCTTAATGGATATTGGTGGGAAAAAGTTTTCATCGGAAGAGATGGCAAAAAAAATAGAACAAATAACAGTCAACGGGAACAGTACAATCAACTTTATTATTGGAGGGTCTTACGGGGTTACCAAGGACGTCAGAAATGCCGTGGATTTAAGGATGAGTTTTTCAGACTTAACATTTCCCCATCAATTGATGAGACTTATATTGTTTGAGCAGGTTTATCGTTGGTTTAGTATATTAGGGAATAGTAAATATCATAAGTGAGGTGGGAAAAATGTACGCTGTTGGAGAAAATTTTGAATATATAATAGAGGATGAAGAATATGACATATCTGTAGTAGGAGATATAATGATGTTCGGAGATGAGTATTTAATCGGAGAAGACCTGGATGGGAAAAAGTATGTTTTTATATATAGAGATGACGAAGAGGTTGTAGAATTAGTAGATGAAGAGGATGAAGCTGCAGATATCTTAGATAACTGGGAAGATGAGTACTATGCTGGTGGAACAGATATCGGTGACTGGGATGACGATTCATACTACGAAAGGGAAGACAAAATCACTACCGGTTCAGAGGATACAGTAGAGTATTTCGAAGATGAAGATTATTCTGAAATTGAAGAAGATGTAGATTCGTTTATATCCGGCTTAATGGGAGACTAGAAGATGAAATTAAGGATAAGAACTACAGATAGCTTTGGAGAAAATTATGATGCTACCTTTGATGCAACTAAGGAAGAGAATAAATTAGGTGTTAAATACACATATTCCGATGAATATGCAAAGGTAAGAATATTTATTTTGAAGGACAAGATGCAGATAGTAAGAGATGGAGATATAAAGAGTAATAAACTCTTGAAAAAAAACCAAAAGACAAGTTTCTCTTACAGGGCATCATATATGAGTAGAAATTTTGAAATTTTTACTAAATCTCTTATCATAGAGGAAAAAAAGGTCAGTGCTGTATATTCTATAATTGAGGAAAATTCAGTTGTAAATGAATTGACTTTAAAGATAGATGAACTATAATTTATGGTAAAAATATAAAAAATTTGATATAATAGAGCAAGAGATTGCTCTATTTTTATTTAAAATTAACCTTTGGAGGATGAGATGAAAAAATTAATATTATTTATGACCATCTTATTGGGGGTTAATATAGGATCTTATGGTGCTGTGAATGACTCTAATGGAATAGATGAGGTCAATAAAAAAATAATTAAAGAATTATCTTTATTTTATGGGGGATATGAAAAAATATATTCCAGTGGGATCGATAAACAAAATATTAATTTCCTTTTGGGAGAGGTTGAACCTATTGGATCTAAAGATGTTGAATATGATTTTCAAACCATTCCAAATGGAATGAAAATAAACCTAACCTTAGATGAAAAAATTGAACTTAAAAATATATCTGAGGTAAAAAAACTAAAAGTAGTAGGGAAGACCTATAAAAATTCCATTGTAGACCTAAAAAAAGAGGGAGAAAATCTGAAGATTAATTTCTCTAGTATAGGGGAGTATAGGATATCCTTTACAGAAAAAAATGGAATTACCAAAGATATAATTTTTAAGAAAAGTTCAAAGTATCAACCATACCCGGAAGACTTAGAGAATAATATAGAGGACTCCTACAATGACGGGGATTTTAAATTCTTAAATAAAAATTTATTGCTCTTAGAAACTTTTTATCCGGATTCAGAGGAGATAGAAAAGGGGCTTTTTTATGCTTTGGAATTAAATGAAAAAAATAAAAACTACCATATGGTGAGAAATATCTCAAAGATGCTGGTGGGTAAATATAGATTGGATGATGAAAAAAAGGAAGAGATAATAAAGATCTACCTGAATGCCCTGAAGAAGTTAGGTGAAACAGAGGAATACCTTGAGTTTTTAGGGAGGTTATCCGCTTATGATAAAAAATATGAACCGGAATATTTGGATGCTTCCATAGACTATAAAAACTATAGTTTAGAAGCTGTTAAATTGGCTGAAGCTCAGATTTTAATTGAGCCTGTTCCCGAGACATTGGATTATTTAGGAGATTACTATTACCAATTAAAAGATTATAAGAGGGCAGTTACTTATTATAAGACAGGTGAAAATTTTGAAAAATTAGCATTGATATATCTGGAAACAGATGATAAGATCAACTATGAGACTTTGAAATCAGAGGTAACTCCTGAAGAACTGGAGAAAATTAAACAGATAGAAATAAAATATTTAGACAGGAAAAAACTTGAAAAATATATTGGAACTGCTGAAACATATACCCGTGAGGGAAGGCTACAGGAAGCTGAACTATATTATAAACGATCTTTAAAAAAAGATATATCATCTGAGCTGAAAAATAATATCTACTATAAATTAGCAGATCTGTATTACAATTTAAATGAATTGAAGCTGGCAGAAAAAAACTTAAAATTGATAGATATCAAAGCTTTAGATGAGGAAT
>CAZUGM010000127.1:0-1875 GCA_964619915.1 uncultured Fusobacteriaceae bacterium
TTATCTGAAAAAGAAATAGAGGAAAGAAAAGCAGACTTTTTCTAAATGATGTTATCTGAGTGAGTCAGAAATATCTCCGTCTTTTTACAGTTACAGTCCTCGCTTCACTGCGGAACTTATTCTGTTGGACGACTTGGTAGAGTATTTATTGAGAAGTAGAATAACATCTAGAAAAAGAAATTAGGTTCAAAAGAAAAGTTATGTTCTAATTCAAAAGAAAAGAATTATCTGTGTAGATTAGATATTTTCTGTGTTCGCAATATTCTTAGTTTATGGAAGAAACTTTAGAGATATTGGTGATGCCCACATCGGGTAATCTCGAAGAGATCCGCGTTCTATGGGTTAGACTTAAAGTCAGATTTTAGTCTGTGTCAAAGTTAATTTTTAATGTCTTTCTGGAAGTAATAGGAGGTAAGTATGAAAAAGATTATATTTATAATGGCAATATTACTACTTATGACAGCATGCAGTTCTGCAGAAAAAAAGAAGATGAAAGAGGGGAAGATATTAAAAAATAAAGATTTTGAGGGAGCTGTGAAGGTAAGATTTGAAGGAAGAGCTGAGAGGATATTTTTAAGCGGGGATATAGTTAGTTTAGACCGTGAATATTACCTGGTTCCGGGGGAATATTCGGTGAGCTGGAATCCCAGGAATTATATAAGTGTTGGTGTAAGTGTAGGAGGACCCGGAAAAAGAAATGACAACGATATAGATCAGAGATCCAGTGGGAAAATTATTGTAGAAAAAGATTCCGTTATCAAATTGAATGGGAACAGTGCTGAGATAATAGAGGTAGGAGGAGAATTATGAAGAAGATAGCGTTATTTTTATTGTGTTCTATAAATTTATTTGCCTACAGAGTTGAAAATACCAGAGACAGGGAGATCACAATATATCCCGACAAGGTAGTTGTCAATGAATCTCTGGAGTTAAAAGATGATGGAAATAAAGACATGATAACCTATGAAGGGGTCTCTAAAAACATAGATATCAGTTCTATTAATCTGACCGGAGGAGATCTCAAAGGGGCGGAGTTAGAAAAAAATGCAGATTCCAACTTTATATTAAAATCTTATCTGGGGAAGGTTATTCAGGCTGAAAAAGACGGGAAGATCTATGAGCTGGTACTCCTTGATTATGGGAAAAATATAGTCGGAAAAGATACAAAGACAGGGGAGATCTATATCTTGAATAATCCTGATCTTAAATTGAGTGATGCCCATATAAAAACTGAAAATAAACTGATAATGGGTGTAGGAAAATTGGAGAAAAAAATAAATCTATCCTATATAACCAGAGGGATAGATGTAAATATATCCCATAGACTGGATATGGATAGGATGGAATTGGAAACATGGGGAAAGATCTATAACAATATGGGAAAAGATCTAAAGGATACAGAAGTAAAGATAATATCTGAACTTTCAAGACCCAGGGCCTATATGATGAAATCTGCAATGATAGAAATGGCGGATAGTATCTCCATAGGGGAATCGGATAACAGGATAGAATATAGGTTGAAAGACAGACTGGATCTCAAAAAAAACAGTGAAAAAAATATAAAATTAGAGACAAAGAAGGTGAATTTAGCCGAAAAATATGTATATTGGACCAGAGAATACTCTAAAAATCCAACCAGAACAGTGGAGATAAAAAACATAGGTGAAACAACCATTCCCATGGGAAGAATCTATGTGTGGGACAATAAAAAATATGTAGGAGATTCAAATGTAGAATTTATTCCCGGCGGAGAAAAATATGAGCTGAAATTGAATAAAAGTTTTAATGTTGTGGTAGATAAAAAAATAAAAAACAGTTATTCTCTGGGGAATAACCTGGTAAAAAAAGAGATTGAGATCGAAGTAAAAAATAATA
>CAZUGM010000127.1:1952-6571 GCA_964619915.1 uncultured Fusobacteriaceae bacterium
AGTAAAGAAAAGGTAAACTTAGAGATAAATTACGATCAGCTGCCGGAAATATGGACTAAACTGAGATCTCAGGAAAAATATGAGAAGATATCCAATAGGATAGTTAAATTTAAATTAGATATTGATAAAAATAGTAAGAAAAAAATTATTTTCTCTTATATTGAGGAGAAAAAATAAACTTTTTATGAGTTTGTTGCGTCAAAGTAGTATAGGAGAATGAAATTATGAATTTTGATGAGATATTTGAGACGTATTTTAGTAGGATCTACAATAAAATACTGGGAATGGTAAAGAACAAGGAAGATGCAGAGGATATAGCCCAGGATGTATTTTTAACTGTCTATAAAAATTTGAAAAAATTTAGAAATGAGAGTGGAATCTATACATGGGTATATCGGATAGCTATCAATAAAACCTATGATTTTTTTAGGAGAAAGAGGGAGACATTTGAGCTGAATGAAGAGGTACTGAGTATAGAGGACAACGAAGATGTTACTACAAAGATAGTGTTAGAGGAAAAGCTACAATTAATATCTGAAAGGGAGAGGGAGATAGTACTCATGAAGGATATATACGGTTATAAACTTAGGGAGATAGGTAAGATAAAAGATATGAAACTCTCAACAGTAAAATCGGTCTACTACAAAGGCTTGAAGGAGATGGGGGGATTATGATGGATGATTTTAGAGAAAAAACAAACGCAGAAATAAAGGCAAGGGTAAAGGTTAATATATATAAGACTTTACTGGAGGAAGAAAAGCATAAAAATAAAAGAAATAGTGCTATCGGACTTTCATTATTTATTGTGGGAATAGTATCTACTTCAGCACTGTATAAAGTAAGAGATGTCAGTCAGCCGCAAAATGTCAGAGTAAGCCAGGGTATTGTAAAAACGGTAAGTAATAGAAATGATCTGCCTAAATATTTAGAGGGAAAGAATGCAGTAGAGATGAATCTTTTTGATGATAGTTTATTAAAAGGTAAAAAACTGTCAAATGTTAAAGAGGAAGATTTTTTTGTAAGCGATTTTAAAATGTAGGGAGGAAATTTTGATGAGAAGATATATAATACTGGGATTGATGCTACTAGGATCGATATTCTCCTATTCAAGTATATCTATAAGTAATATGGAAAAGGAATTATCAACAGTTGGAATAAGTAACGAAAACATAGCAAATGCAAAGGGAATTTTGAATACAGCATTAAAAAAACACAGGATAATGCTTATTGAGTTGGACCAGAAAGAACTAGAGATAAATAAATTATTGATAGACGATCCGGAAAAAAATTGGTTTAGAATAAACCAGCTCTTTGACGAGGTAGGTCAGATAAATGCAAATATGAAAAAAAATCAGTTGAAAACCCAGATAGATGTGAGAAAATACATCTCTAAGGAAGACTATTTAAAGGCTAAGGAGCTGTATATGGTAAACCGTGGAGGAGTAAAAAGAACAACTATAGATGTAGAGATAAATAAAAATTAAGTCATGGGAACCCATGACTTTTTTTGTTTTGAAAAAAATATATTGTATACTTTATATTATAAAAATAAATAACCAGAAGGAGGATTAATATGGGATATTTAAAAGTAGTAGATGAAGAAGTATATGAAGCTATAAAACAAGAGGAGAAGAGGCAGGAAGATGGGATAGAGTTGATTGCATCAGAAAATTTAGTATCCAGAGCTGTTATGAAAGCCAATGGAAGTGTGATGACCAATAAATATGCTGAAGGGTATTCCGGAAAAAGGTATTATGGGGGCTGCGAATATATGGATGTAGTGGAAAAATTAGCTATAGCCAGGGCAGCTGAATTATTTCATGTGAAATATGTAAATGTACAGCCCCATTCAGGATCCCAGGCCAATATGGCTGTATACAAAGCTCTTATCGATTTAGGAGATACTATATTAGGAATGAGGCTGGATCATGGGGGTCATCTGACCCATGGTAAAAATGTAAATTTTTCAGGACAAGATTATAACGCTGTATTTTATAGTGTAGACAAAAAAACTGAAACGATAGATTATGATGAATTGAGACAGATTGCCCATGAAGCAAGACCTAAATTAATAATAGCAGGTGCCAGTGCATATTCAAGAACAATAGATTTTAAAAGATTTAGGGAGATAGCCGATGAGGTAGGAGCATACCTTATGGTAGATATGGCTCATATAGCGGGACTGGTAGCTGCAAATTTACATATAAGTCCTATCCCATATGCCCATGTAACTACTACAACTACCCATAAAACTCTCAGAGGACCACGGGGGGGAATGATTCTGACAAATGATGAGGAGATTGCTAAAAAGATAGATAAATCTATCTTCCCGGGAATTCAGGGGGGGCCACTGATGCATACTATAGCAGCAAAGGCTGTTTCCTTTAAGGAAGCGTTGAGTGAAGACTTTATAAAATATCAAAAACAAGTAATAAAAAATGCCAAAGTCTTAGCTATGGCTCTGGAGGAAAAGGGATACAGGATAGTCAGCGGAGGAACGGACAATCATTTGATGTTGGTGGACCTGTCTCCTAAAAATATTACCGGGAAGGAAGCAGAGGAAGTACTGGGAATGGCAGGGATAACTGTAAATAAAAATGGGATTCCCTATGATGCGGAAAAACCATTTATAACCAGCGGGATAAGGGTAGGAACTCCCGCTGTAACAACCCGTGGAATGAAGGAATCGGAGATGAAAAAGATAGCCGATTATATAGATTATGCTCTAGAATCCATAGGGGATGAAAAGAGGTTAAAGGATCTAAAAGCAGAGGTAAAACTTCTATGTGAGAAGTTTCCTATATATAAGTAGATATTTATTATCCTCTTTCCCTTTTATAGGTAAGGAGGATAATCTGATGTTTGTCCAAAAAATAAAAAGAGGTGTAAAATGAAGGAACTATATAAGATACAGATAGATGAAGAGGCAGTTTTTTTAGATAGACCCAACAGGTTTATTGCCCATGTGAGGTTAGATGACGGTTCCGATGAGATTGTTCATGTCCACGATTCAGGGAGGATAAAGGAACTTCTCTATGAGGGAAACAGGGTAAAAATTAGACGGGCAGCCAATCCCAACAGGAAAACAAAGTGGGACCTCATCAGCGGGAGAGCCTCTGACGGGGAGGATATCCTCATAAACTCAAGTTTTCACAGGTATATATCGGAAAACTTATTGAATGATTTTGAGATATCCCCCATAGGGAAGATAGATAAACTAAAGGCAGAAGTTAAATACGGCAAGTCCAGACTGGATTACCTCTTGGAAAAGGACGGCAGAAAAATATGGGTAGAAGTAAAGGGGGTTTCCCTGGCAGAAAACAGGGTAGCTATGTTCCCCGATGCTCCCAGTGAAAGGGCTGTGAAACACCTGAAGGAACTCATTGAACTGAAGGAATCCGGCGACAGGGCAGCAGTGATCCTGCTGGTTTTTAGAAGTTCGGATATTTTTAGACCCAGGTATGAGACCGATCCAAAATTTAATGAATATTTTTATAAAGCAATCTCTGCAGGAGTGGAAATATACCCTATACAACTATCTCTAGATAATGGTATTATAAACTATCGAGGAACAATAGAGATAATGAATAAATTTGTGCGTAGCACAGTGGGGGGATAAAGATGGCAAATTTTAAATTTGTGCAAAACAAAAAATGTGAGTATTTTCCATGTCATACAGTAGCTGATGAGAGTAAATTTAACTGTTTATTCTGTTATTGTCCATTATATATGTTAGGAGAAGAGTGCGGGGGGAATTTTAAGTATACCCACGGGATAAAGGACTGCAGTGACTGTATAATCACGCATATGAAGGACACCGGATATGATTTTGTCCAGCAAAAAATGTTAACTGTAATAGATATAGTTCAAAATGAATATTTGGAGAAGCACAAGGATGAGGAAAAGGTAAACATTAAGTAATCTTAGAATAAGAGAAAAAGCTCAGAAAATAGCTTAAAGGAGGATTAAACCTCTGTAAGGTTATTTTCTGAGCTTTTATATTTATAAATCTTTTAGAAATTATTTAAAAATTTATTGATCCTTTCATTCTTATGGGAATTAAATATTTTATCGGGGGTATCACAGCTGAGAACAGTGCCACAATCCATAAAGACTACCCTGTCTGAGACCTGTCTTACAAATTCCATCTCATGGCTGACTATGATCATTGTTATTTGTGTGTTTTTAAGAGATTCAATAACTGTGAGAACTTCCTTTACCATCTCCGGGTCCAGAGCAGATGTAGGCTCATCAAAGAGAAGTATTTTGGGATTTCTGGCAAGGACTCTGGCAATAGCCACCCTCTGCTGCTGTCCCCCGGAAAGAGTCTGGGGATAGTTGTTCATCCTGTCCTCTAACCCGACCATAGCTAAAAGTTCTTCTGCTTTTTTTTCAGCCACTTCTTTTTTTATCTTATCCACAACTATGAGAGATTCCATGACATTTTCTATGGCTGTTTTATGTGGGAAAAGGTTAAAGGATTGAAAGACCATTCCCATCTTTTTTAAGATTTCCAGCCTCTCCTTTTTTCTGGGATTTCTACTACTGCATACAAGGGGATCGTTAAAAACTTCAAGAACCCCTGAATCTATTTCTTCTAAGTCTATGAGACATCTTAG
>CAZUGM010000128.1:0-4392 GCA_964619915.1 uncultured Fusobacteriaceae bacterium
ATTATACAGGAAACCCATATATTGGAATCCTTGGAGGTATGATGGCCGGTGGAATCATGTCATTACTTCATGCAATCCTTAGTATTAAATATAAGGGAAATCAAGTAGTATCAGGGGTAGCGATCAATTTATTCGCATCTGGATTTACAGTATTTATGTTAAGAGTATTGTTCAACCAGTCTGGAAACACTCCTACAGTACCTAAAACAGCTACATTCTTTGGAATGTCTATAATAGTATTTATCATCTATGCAATCGCTTTTGCATCTCACTGGTTTATCTATAAAACAGTATGGGGTCTTAGAATGAGAGCTGTAGGAGAACATCCATTGGCAGCAGATACAGTAGGGATCAATATTAGCCGGTCTTGGAGGAGCTTACCTGTCTATCGGTGCATTATCACAGTTTACCAAGGAAATGTCGGCAGGTAGAGGATTTATCGCCTTAGCAGCTTTAGTATTTGGTAAATGGACACCAGGCGGGGTATTGGGAGCAAGTTTACTGTTTGGTTTTGCAGATGCAGGACAGACTTTAATCCAGCAATATGTAACTGGGGTACCACCTCAATTTATTCAAATGTTACCATATATCCTTACACTATTAGCCTTAGCGGGAGTAGTAGGAAAGGCAGTGGCACCAGCTAGTTCTGGAAAGCCGTATGACAAGAGTGACGACTAAAAACCCTCTTCCTAGACCTCATCTCTAATTCCTCTCATCAACGGGGAGAGGCGGATTTCTAGAGAAATCGAGGTAGGATATGAGAGTTAAAATAAAAAAAAGCAGTAAATCTCATGGGATTTACTGCTTTTTTTTATGGCAATAAATAGAAAATTTTGTGGTATACTAAGAGAAAAATGAAAGATAAGGAGGCAATCATGCCATATGAAGGAGCAATATACCGACCACCCAGTGAGGCCAACAGCCTGATTTTACAAGTTACCGTAGGATGTTCCCACAACAGATGTACTTTTTGTTCTATGTATAAGGACAAATCATTCCGAATGAAATCCAAGGAAGAAATATTTGAGGAGATAGACACCTACACCAATAATTTTTACACCAAAGCTTTTTTGGCTGATGGAGATGCTATGTTGCTATCAACCGATCTTCTCATTGAAATAATCAGGCGGATCAGAAGTAAGATGCCAAAGATTAAAAGGATCGGGATCTATGCCCACGCCAACAATTTAAAGACTAAATCTGTGGAGGAACTAAAACTACTTCACTCTGAGGGACTGAACATAGTCTATGTAGGGATAGAAAGTGGCAGTGATAGAATCTTGGAAAAAATAAACAAGGGGATTACCTCCAGTGAGATGGAAAAGCAATTGATAAAAGTCTCAGAGAGCGGGATAAAACTTTCCATAATGATTATCTCGGGACTGGGAGGCAAAGAATTGACCTATGAACATGCTGTAGAATCAGCTAAACTCCTCAGTAAAGTTAAGCCTAAATTTCTCTCCCTCCTTACTCTGATGTTGGAAGAGGGAACAGGGTTTTATAACGATGTAAAGAGTAATAAAGTTCAGTTGTTAAACCCCGAGGAGATCTTACTGGAAACCAAATTAATGATAGAAAATTTGGAATTGAAGAATACTATATTCCGGGTAAACCATGCTTCTAACTATCTGAGTTTGGAGGGAGTGCTGAACAAGGACAGGGAACGAATCTTAGAAGAGATAGATACAGCAGTCAGAAATAAGGACTATATACCTGAATACTTCAGGAGATTGTAATTTTAAATTTAATTTAAAAATTTACATAAAAAAGTTGACAAAATCATAAAATTAAATTATTATTAAGCATAAGTGAACCAAAATTAAATAAATTGTTTAAAAATTTTATATCTATTATAAAAAAGTAAGATATCTTAGAATATACGATATTAAGTTATTCGAGTCAGATTTACTTCCTCAAGGGAGTAGTCTGACTTTTTTTTTGAAAAATAAGGGGGATAAATTGAAGAAAAAAAATGTATACGTATCGGGGTATGGAAAGGCACATGAGAAATCAGCAATAACAAAAATATATGGGATCTTTGCTTTGGGAATGATAGTAGATCCCAACACAGATGAGATCCTAGAGGTGGAAGGATCTTTAGTTTTAGACATAACTAAAAATTTTTTAAAGTGTCTGTTTGTAGGAGAGAAGATAACAGATGAAAAAAAGATAATTGAAAAGATCAACGATCTGTATTTTGGAGCCTCAAAAAAAGCATTTATTATAGCCTATAAAGATGCACTGAGAAGATATAAGGAGAAAATCAAATATAATATTTAAAGTAGTTTTTCATATGGATTTTTAAATGTGGAATAATAATTTTTATAAGCTAATATCATAATGGAGGTAGAGATAATGTATAAGATAGGCATATTTGATTCAGGGGTAGGAGGATTAACAGTTCTTAAAGAGATTCAAAATACAGTTCCTTCAAGTCATATAGTTTATTATGGAGACAATGGGAATGCTCCTTATGGAGATAAAACAGAAATAGAGATAAAGGAACTTTGTTTGAAAATAGGGGAGTTTCTATATGAAAATGAAGTTGATGTCATAGTGATAGCCTGTAATACAGCTACTGCAGCCTCGATAAAGGCAATGAAAAATAAATTTCCCATTCCTGTCATAGGTGTTATAGAACCCGGGATAAGGGCAGCATTAAAGGTTACCCAAAATAAAAATATAGGTGTAATACTGACTCCTGCAAGTGCCAAAATGGGAGCTTATAAAAATGTATTTGATATAATAGCCCCTAAAACTCATTCTCTCACTGAAAAAGGGTGTAAACTTATCTGCCCCATGATAGAAAATGGATGGGAGGAGCATTATGGTAATTATCTAACCGATGAAATAATCAAACTTTATATAGAGCAAATTTCCTCTGAAATAGATACCCTTATCTTGGGCTGTACCCATTATCCTATTGTAGAAAAAAACATAGCTAAATACTTTAAAAAAAATATAGTAAATCCGGCCAATGAAACTGCAAATGAACTGCTGAAAAAACTTTCGATGATTAAGCCAAAAGATCAAAGTAATACCCATCCAAAGGTTGAATTTATAGTCAGTGGAGACAGCAAAAAATTCCTTGATTTTGCTGAAAAATTCTTGGGAGAAAAGATAGATAGTATATATAAAATGGACCTGCATAAGAAATATAAAGAACTATTTCATAATGCCGTATAAGAGATTTTATTTTTCCTGAATCTTAATTGCTAAAAAATACATTGGGTTTTGAGAATATTTTAAACTATAACCATGAAACTGGACACCAACAAAAGGTGGGACTTTTTTCATGGTTTTTTGTATACTAAAAAAATAAAGGAAAATAAATGTAACCTCAGTAGGGTATATCAAGGAAAAAATAAATTATATCGGATAAAACGATGAAATAGGAGGCAGATATGAAAAAAATATTAATTATATTGACTATGTTGACATTAATATTAAGCGGGTGTAAAAACAGTCAGACTAAAGGGGAAGGAGAAACGGGAGAGATAGAAAAAATAACATTAAATCAATTGGAAAATAGAGAAGATGTATTTTATAAAGTGGGAGAGGAACTGCCATATACAGGATTAGTAATAGGAAATCCTGGTGAAGGGGTTAATTTGGTAGAGAGAACTTATAAAGATGGGAAATTAAACGGTGAATATATAACTTATTATGAAAATGGAGAGATGAAAGAAAAAATAAACTATAAGGAAGATAAATTGGATGGTGAAAAAGTAACTTATTATGAAAATGGAAATAAAAAAAGTATATCTAATTACCTTGAAGGGGTGTTGGAGGGGCAAAATACCAGATTTTACGACAATAAACAGGTGAGGGAAACAGAGAACTATGTAAATAATCAGTTAAATGGTGAAAAAGTGACTTATTATAGGGGAGGGGAAGTAAAAGAGAGAAGTAATTATGCAGGGAATAAGTTAGAGGGAGAATATTTGTCGTACTATGAAGATGGTCAAATCAAGTCCAGGGTAAATTATAAAGATGGAGAGATCGATGGGGATTATATGGTCTACTATGAAGATGGTCAGATTAACAGTAAAAAAACCTATTTAAATCAAAATCTAAATGGAGAAGCTTTGGGGTATTATAAAAATGGAAATCTAAGAATCAAAAAAAATTATAGTAATGGAAAGCTAGATGGACAATATATAACTTATTATGAAAATGGACAAATAAGGGATCAAAGCAACTATGTAGATGGAGAATATAACGGGGAAGATATCTCCTACTATATGACGGGGCAGATAAAAAAAGAAGCAAACTATGTAAAAGGAAAATTAGACGGGAAATATATTCAATATTATGAGAATGGAAAGATAAAAAATATTTATAATTACAAAATGGGAATAGAAGGGGAAAATACGGAAAAAGAACCTGTAG
>CAZUGM010000128.1:4469-6556 GCA_964619915.1 uncultured Fusobacteriaceae bacterium
AGAAGGTGTAAAAAAATTATAATTTATTTTTAAAGGAGATGAAAATCTCCTTTTTTTTAATTGTAAATGTGATAAAATTAAAAGAAAAATTAGAATTTAGGAGAGAGAATGAGTACAGAATTAGAGAAAAAAAAGATACTGCCCCTATTGATAAAATTTTCCATACCATCAACAGTAGCGGTTCTGATAAATATGATATACAACATAACCGACAGATATTTTATAGGTCAGAATGTAGGGAGGGATGGGATAGGAGCTTTGGCAATTATTTTTCCTGTCACTATATTGATAGGTGGAATAGGGATGTTTTTTGCCATTGGGGGAGCTTCAGCAGCAGGTATAAAATTGGGAGAAAAGGATAAGGAGGGAGCCGAAAAGGTCTTAGGAACTACGATATTTTGGATAATCATGATAGGCTTCGGTCTAACAGCTTTAATCCTTTTGAATCTAACTTCGATCTTGGAAATTTTGGGAGCCAGTAAAAATAATATAGAATATGCCTATACCTATTACGCTTACATAATTCCAACTCTTGTGTTTCAACTGGTATTCATGTCCCTCAATGCTTTTATCAGGACGGAAGGGAATCCCATGTTATCTATGAAGATTAATTTGCTGGGGGCAGTTTTGAATACGCTCCTGGATTATATCTTAATTGTAAGGGCTGAAATGGGAATAAAGGGGGCGGCTATAGGAACAGCTGCCGCCGGTGTAATTCCTGCAGTAATACAGTTATATCACTTCTTCAGGTCGGATATAATAACTTTAAAATTAAAAAATATAAGACCTAATTTAGAAGTGATGACGAGCATTGCAAAGATAGGTATAGGGTCATTTTTAAACCAGCTCCTAAATGGAATTTCGGTATATATTATGAATATCAAATTAAACTACTATGGAGGAGATCTGGCCATAGCAGCAGTTGGAATAGTCTCTACCTCCAGAAACTTTATAAATACAAGTTTCATAGGATTTAACCAGGGGAGACAGCCCATTCTATCCTACAACTACGGAGCAAAAAAGTTTGATAGGGTGAAGGAAACTTTCATATTATCCACAAAGATCACATTTACAGTGGCTTTAATCCTTGTCTTTGTAGTTGTAGGGAACTCAGATATGGTAGCCAGATTTTTTGTGAACGATGAAAAACTCATAGAATTTACAGGTCATGCAATAAGGTTGAACCTGTTTATGATGGTCTCTACAGCTCTCTACCTGTCAGGAACAAATTATTTTCAGGCAGTGGGAAAGGGGAAAAAAACCACACAGTTATTGACCATAAGATTAGTGGTGCTGACCATACCTCTTATATATATTTTACCTGTATTCTGGGGATTAAATGGTGTCTGGCTGGCATTTCCTATCTCAGATACCATAGCAGCAGTCGTTGCCATATATTTTATGAGGAGAGAGTTTAAGAAGATGGAGACTAATTCTTCAGAGGAATCGGTTTCACTTTAGGATAAAAAATATTTTTGAATAATTACCGATATTATGAAAATTTTATTTTGCCTTGGATTTGTTTATTGCTCGAAAAAATATTTTTGGAAAGGGCATACTAAAATCCTGTAAGTCATAGAACTTTTCCAATGAAATCACGTTGCTTCTTTGATTATTTTTCAACATTATTTTGTTTTATGTCTTTTGTCACCGTTCTTAAAGGGTTGTCCAAGATAGTTGAAATCATTGGAAGAGTCGGCCCTGCTATAGTTACGATCTCGATTTGTGTAGGTCTTGTAGCGATCTTCAAGAACTACAGCAATCTAGATCCAGAAACAGTGTCCTCGTCTATAGAATCTTTGAAATCTTCCGAAAAATTGGTGAAAGCATGATCATCATGGTATCTGGCTTCCCTTTGATAAACTTGTGAACATTGTTTATGTTATCAATGGATATCTTGGTGGTATCTTGTTAATCATAATGTGTTACAAGACTATTAATAGAAGGTTAAAAACTGTAACCCTGGTTAAGGACACTGAAAAAAGAGTGGGATAATAATTTATGCAACTAAAAGGTGGTTTCTGTATTCTACAGGAATCATCTTTTTTTAAAATTGGTCGCTTTTTCATTTTTCTTGAGTTATACTT
>CAZUGM010000129.1:0-681 GCA_964619915.1 uncultured Fusobacteriaceae bacterium
CACCATACTAATAAATACAGAAGTCATCAATTAATTTTGGTGGCTTTTTTTATGTATATTTATGAAGATGAAAACAAGGAGATACAAAAAAATTAAAATTATGGAAGAAATGTCTATTTTTTAAATAAAATCTGTTATAAAGTGCAAAAATTTTATATAATATAAGGGATGAAAATTATGATGGGAGGATTTTTGTGAAAAAATGTATTTTTTTGGATAGAGATGGAAATATAAACGTGGAAAAAGATTATCTTCATAAAATAGAAGAGTTTGAATTTATAGATGGTGCGAGGGAAGCTATAAAAATATTTAATGACCTGGGCTATTTAGTCGTGGTAGTGACAAATCAGTCTGGAGTAGCCAGGGGTTATTATGATGAAAATAGTGTGAAAACTCTGCATGAATATCTCCAAAAGGAAGTAGAAAAAATAGGAGGGCATGTGGATGGATTTTATTATTGCCCGCACCACCCGGAAAAAGGTGTCGGTCAATATAAATTAAATTGTAATTGTAGAAAACCTGAACCTGGGATGTTTTTAAAGGCACAAAAAGATTTCGATATAGACTTTTCATCTTCAATTATGGTGGGAGATAAGATCAGTGATGTAAAAGCAGGGGAAAACTTGCTGGTGCCGACGCGCAGCACCTCCCAGGGCACGCGTGACGCCTCCCGGTCGTGCA
>CAZUGM010000129.1:691-6517 GCA_964619915.1 uncultured Fusobacteriaceae bacterium
CCATTTTGGTAAGAACAGGTCATGGGTTAGAAGAGGAGAAAAAATTAAAGAATCAATGTGAGATCCATGAAACACTATATGAATTTGCAAAACAGCTAAAAAGAGAATCAAAAACTAACCGTAAGAATGATTGAGTTAAAGGTTAAAAATTGTTATAATAAGGAGATACATAAGTATGCAAAAATTAAATTTTTTTAACAAAATGTTTCCAAATAAAAAACATCTTAAAAATATAAAAATAGGAGAAATCCTTATAGATAGCAGGAAAGTAAGAAAAAATGATATTTTTATTGGAATAAGATCTGGAAATGAATATGTTCAAGATGTATTGGAAAAAGGCGCTTGTTTGGTATTTTATGATGATATAAATATCAAAGTAGAGGATGAGAGAGCTGTCTATGTAGAAAACAGTATATTATTTTTACAGGAATTAGCTAAAAAATACAGGGAAAGTCTGGATGTGACAGTTATAGGGATCACAGGTAGTGAAGGAAAGACTTCTACAAAGGATATCCTATATTCTATATTATCGCAAAAATATAAGGGAAAGAAGACCCAGGGGAACTATAACAATCATATAGGTCTGCCATTGACCCTCCTGCAATTAGAGGAAGATGATAAGTTTATAGCCTTAGAGATGGGGATGAGTAACTTAGGAGAGATTAAGCGGTTAGGAGAGATAGCCAGCCCGGACTATGCTATAGTGACTAATATAGGGGATTCTCACCTGGAATTTTTAGAAAACAGAGATAATGTTTTTAAAGCAAAAACAGAAATTTTTGAGTTTGTAAAATCGGAGTTTAGAGTAGTCTATGGAGACGATCACTATTTTAAAGAGACAGATGCAATAAGAGTGGGAAAAAATAAAAATAATAATTACATTATAAAGAATTTTCATCAGGATAAAAAAGGCGGAGAATTTAAACTATCTTTTTTGGGCGGCGAGATGGAGGTGCAAACCAATCTTTATGGAGAATACAATTCTATAAATATAGCTTTGGCTATGACAACAGCTTTAAAGATGGGATTATCTCAGAATGAAATCTTAACTGCCTGTAAAGATCTAAAACTCACAGGGATGAGGTTCGAAAGAGTTGAAAAAGAGGGAAAAATTTTTATAAATGATGCTTACAATGCCAGTCCGGTAGCTATGAAAGTATCTTTAGAAACTTTCGATGAAATTTTTAAGGAGGATTATAAGGTAGCTGTGTTAGGGGATATGCTGGAACTTGGGAAAGAAAGTGCGAAACTTCATGAAAGTTTATCTAAAACTATAGAAAACTTGGATCTAGATGAGGTTTATTTAGTTGGAAAAGAGATGAAAAATTTATATCTGAAACTGGATCATAAAAAATGTTTTTATTTTGAAAATGTGGAAAAAATAAAGGATAAGATAAAGATGATAGAAGACGGGGCTGTGATACTTTTAAAGGCTTCAAATGGTATTTGTTTAAATAAAATTTTAGATTAGGAGATTGGTAGATGTTATATTATTTGGCGGAAAAATATGAAAGTTTAACGTATTTAAAATCAATTTATTTGAGAGGGTTCTTGGGGTTTGCCATATCACTTATGGTTGTGATGATCCTGGGGAAGCCGTTTATAGCTTATTTAAGAAAGGAAAAAATAGGGGATGAAGCAAAGGATGTAGGTCCGGAAACGCATTTTACCAAAACAGGAACTCCTACAATGGGAGGAGTATTGATAGTCTTCTCTGCAACAATAACTAATTTAATAGTGGGAAATCTCTCCAATAAATTTAATTTGATGTTACTCCTTTGTATGCTTTTATTCAGCGCCATAGGTTTCTTGGATGATTATAGAAAACTGACAGTCTGCAAAAAAGGTTTATCAGGCAGAAAAAAAATGATAGGTCAGGCCTTAATAGCTGTTTTAACTTGGTTATTTATAATTAAATTTGGAATATCCGAAACAGAGTTGGATTTTGGGATAATGAATCCTTTTTCAAAGAACTACTTATATATAGGAGCAGTTCCATTATTAGGCTGGATACTCTTAGTGCTCATAGGAAGCTCAAATGCCGTCAATATAACAGATGGACTGGATGGGTTGGTTATCATGCCGGTAATCATAGCAGCGTCCATTCTGGGGCTGATTGCGTACTTTACAGGACATATAGAGTTAAGTCAGCATTTTGATCTTTATTATATAGCGGGAACAGGAGAGATCACGGTATTTTTAACTGGTTTAATAGGAGCAGGATTAGGATTTTTATGGTTTAATTTTTATCCGGCCCAAATTTTCATGGGGGACACAGGTTCCCTTATGTTAGGTGGATTATTAGGGGTAGTTGCAATATTTTTGAGACAGGAATTGCTGTTTCTTTTGATTGGATTCGTATTTGTAGTGGAAGCGGTATCCGTAATATTACAGGTAGGTTCATATAAAATGAGAAAAAAAAGGATATTTAAGATGGCTCCTATCCATCATCACTTTGAATTACAAGGTTTAGCAGAAACTAAGGTGACTATTAGATTTTGGATAATAAGTTTATTGTGTGGAATAGGAAGTTTGATAATACTAAAGTTAAGGTAAGAGAATATTGGTCATAAGGAATAGGGAAATAAAGAATTTTGGGAGTTTATCCTGGAATAATTTTATACTCTCTATTCTTTGTGATGAAATGTTAGGGGATTAAATTTACAATTTCTAATTTTGAGTAAAATAAAGGTGGTAATGAGATGAAAAAAGCTATGATATACGGAGCTGGAATCAGCGGTAAAAGTGTAAAAAAATTACTTGAAGAGATAAAATGGGAAACGGTACTTGTAGATGACAAAATTGGTGTTTCGTCTACAGATGCGGTAGCTTATTTAGAAGGTGTAGACCTGTTTGTAAAAAGTCCGGGGATACCCTATAACGACCTAATAAGAAAAGCAGAAGAAAAAGGTATCAAAGTGGTGAATGAGATAGAGGTATCGTATAACTATATGAAAAAAACTTCTGAAACAAAAATTATAGCCATTACAGGAACCAACGGGAAGACCACAACGACAAGTAAATTAGCCGGTTTATTGAATGCAGCAGGAATTAGGAGTATAGCAGCGGGAAACATAGGAACCCCGTATTCAGAAGCTGTTTTGGAAAAAGACAAATATGAATATATAGTTTTAGAATTGAGTTCCTACCAGCTGGAAAACTTATATGAGTTTAAAGCTGATATAGCTATGATAATCAACCTTGCTCCCGACCATTTGAACAGATATAGAGATGCAGATGAATATTACGATACAAAATTCAATGTTGGTATGAATCAGAGTTCAGAGGATAAATTTATAGTAAATATAGATGATCTGGAAATAATGAAAAGATTAGATAGAGTTGATGGAGAGATCTTGAAGCTCTCCTTAGAAAAAAATACAGATATCTGTGTATCTGGAAATAACCTATATTTTGAAGGAAAGCAGATAACAGCTATAGATAATTTTTCATTGAAAGGGAGACATAACTTACAGAATATATTATTTATCGTAGGAGCGGCAAAATTAATCGGTATAGGTAATAATGTCATAGCAGATTTTTTGGAAAACACCGAAAGTTTAGAGCATAGGATGGAGGAGTTTTATACCTATAAAACTGAAAACAATGCTGTAAAATTTATAAATGACTCCAAGGGAACCAATTTGGAATCAACCATGAAAGCCATAGGTGCTTTTGAAAAACCGATACTCATATGTGGCGGGTGTGATAAAAACCTAGAATTAACACCCCTTATTGAGGAGATAAAAAAAAGTGTAAAAGAGGTATATTTAATAGGAGAATTAGCTCCTAAACTAAAGGATGAATTATTGGCGGTAAACTATCCCAAGGAGGATATTTATAATTTAGAAACTCTAGAAAAAGTAATAGTTGCACTGGAAAAAAAGATAAAAAATATGGATTCTGAAAAAGAGCTGACAGTTCTTCTGTCTCCGGCTACCTCCAGCTTTGATCAATTTAAAAGTTTTGAGGAGAGGGGAAAGGTGTTCAAGAAACTGGTTTTAGAAAAATTTAAAGAAGAGAATTAATGATGATTAATTAGACGATCACTTGAAGACCGTCAGGGGGATATATATGAAAAAAATAATTTTAACAGCAGGTGGAACAGGGGGACACATCTACCCTGCCCTGGCAGTAGCAGATGAATTGAGAAAGAAAAATATAGATCTGCTTTTTATAGGAACCAGCCATAGGATGGAAAAAGAGATCGTTCCAAATGCAGGACATAAATTTATAGGCTTGGATGTTTTACCTCTAAGAAATTTTAAATCAATAATAAAAGTTTTAAAAGCTACAAAAAAAGCTATGTCGATATTGAGGAAGGAAAAACCCGATGCAGTGATTGGATTTGGAAACTATATATCTATCCCTACCCTGTTAAGTGCCATAATTTTAAGGGTTCCTATATATCTGCAGGAACAAAATGTCACTTTAGGGCTGGCTAATAAGATATTTTACAGATTCTGTAAAAAGATGTTTTTAGCCTTTGATCTGACCTATGATGACCTGCCTTCAAAATACCAGTCCAGATTACAGGTTACAGGAAATCCCCTTAGAAAGGAATTTTATACCCTGGATCCTCATACTGAAAGGGAAAAGATAAAATTAGAGGACCACGAAAAGATGATCCTTATTATGGGTGGAAGTTTGGGAGCCAGAAGTATCAATGAAGCATTGATTAAAGAATGGGACTCATTTTTAAAGGAAAAAAATACAAGGATATATTGGGCTACCGGGGAAAAAAACTATGAAGAGGTTATGTCTAAATTATCTAAATATAAATTAACAGATCAGATAAAACCATATTTTGAAAACATGGCTAATATAATGTGTGCTGCTGATCTGGTATTGTGCAGATCGGGAGCATTGACAATCTCAGAATTGATAGAGATGGGAAAACCATCGATACTGATACCGTATCAGATTCGTGAAGTTGGACAATTTGAAAATACTAAGATTCTTTCAGAGAACAAGGCTAGTTTAATCTATAAAGATGGAGAAGCCCAAAATGCTGTTAGAATGGCTCTGGAATTGTTGAAAAATGAACATGAATTAACAGAGATGAAAGCGGCATTGAAAAGAATGAAAAAAGGAAATTCAGCAGAAAAAATAGTGGATGCTTTAGAGATTTGGGGGAATAAATAGATGAAAAAAGTATTTTTTATAGGAATAAATGGTATAGGTATGAGCGGATTAGCTAAGATAATGGCTAAGATCGGATATTGTGTTAGCGGGTCGGATCAGACTAAAAAAGATGTAAGTATAGAACTTGAAAGTTTAGGAGTTAAAATTCATTATAAACATGATGCAAAAAATATAGAAGGAATTGACCTGGTAGTGAGATCAAGTGCTATTAAGGAGAGTAATCCGGAGTATAAATATGCTGTGGAGAATGGAATAGAAGTTATAAAAAGAGGGGAACTTTTGGCCAGGTTATTCAATGAAAAATCAGGAATAGCCGTAGCCGGGACCCATGGAAAAACTACTACAAGTTCTATGCTGGGAGCTGTGATGCTGCCATTGGATCCATCTATTGTAGTAGGAGGAATCTTACCTGAGATAAATTCCAACGCACATTGCGGTACGGGAGAATTTTTGGTAGCAGAAGCGGATGAAAGTGATAATTCATTTTTATACCTATTGCCGGAATACTCCATCATAACCAATATAGAAGCGGATCATTTGGAAAATCATGGCAGTTTTGAAAATATAAAAAAATCATTTATCCAATTTTATGATCAGACTAAAAAGCTTACTCTGCTGAATATAGATTGTTTGGAATCAGAAAATATACTGGGGTCTAAAGATAAAATTTTGACCTATAGT
>CAZUGM010000130.1:0-6476 GCA_964619915.1 uncultured Fusobacteriaceae bacterium
TTTACAACTTCTGGGCCAGTGATAAACATGAATGATATGTTTTTGACCATGAATATGAAATCTCCAATAGATGGTGAGTATACTGCACCACCCGCACATGGGCCAAGAATTGCCGTGATCTGTGGAACTACACCTGAATAGAGAGTATTTCTAAAGAAAATGTCACCATATCCTTTTAGTGAATCTACTCCTTCCTGGATCCTGGCTCCGCCTGAATCATTAAGTCCTATTATTGTTGCACCCATCTTCCCTGCCATATCAAGAAGCCTCGATATTTTGTTTGCATGTACTTCACCGAGCGATCCACCCATTACTGTGAAATCCTGAGCATATACGTAGATCAGCCGGGTTATTTATCCTTGTAGATGGTCTTGCGGCTACTGGATTGATCAGTGATATCGGTGATTTCATATTAGAGGTTACCAATGGAGATTCAAAATTTACTGTTATTCTGACTGTGATCTCCTCCTCTATATTTGCCCCGATAATCGGAGTAGTTCCCTATACAATTTCATTTACCAAGATAATAGGAGAACTCATCCCTCAAATGGGAGAAAATACCGCTCCACTGTGGTGGGCACTCTCCATGGGGGTATGTTTTGGTGGTAATATGACTCTCATAGGAGCTGCAGCAAATATCGTAGGAGCTGATATAGCTAAAAAAGCAGGAAAGGAGATAGGATTTTTTCAGTTTTTTAGATTTGGAGTCCTTATTACCCTTCAATCCCTTATTTTAAGTATTATATATCTGTTGATGAGGTATTTTTAAAATCTAATCACTAAAAAAGCCTAGATTTTTATAAATCTAGGCTTTTTTAGTTAAATTTCTATATTGATCTCTTACCTTCTATACCAAAGTAGAAACCCTTTGTAAATTCCCTTGGTGAAGCTTTTTCTAAATCTTCTAACCACTCTTTTTTTACATTAAAATTCCCCTTATAGAAATCATTGATTCCCTCATTGTAAACTCTAACCGATGTAGTTAAGTAATCAACATCCATCATTCTTCCCTCAATCCTTATGGCATCTACACCTAATTCTAAAATTTTATCTAAATTTTCAATTGTACATAGATCCTTTGAATGGAAGATGTGAGTTCCATGCTCATCTTCAAATACCGGCATATATTCCCCAGGTCTCGTTAACTCTTCTACAGAATACTTCCACTGTGCATTGTTTGAATCTAAGTTTTCTTCCTTAGAAGACATATAACTAGTCAGTAAACTCCTGCCAGAGGTAGACATGTGCATGGCTCCGTGAACATAGATCTCCAATTCCATCTCAGGAACTTTTTCCCTGATATCCCTTACATTTTCGATAGATATCTCTCTGGCCAAGATAACTCTGGAAGCTCCTAACTTCTGCCACATCCTAACAGCTCTAAAGTTGGTGTTACTTGCCTGGGTTAATACGCTTATCTTTAAATCTGAAAATTCCCTGACAACCTGAAAAACTCCCAAGTCTCCTACCATAACACCATGAACACCTATAGTCTCTAAATATTTAACATATTCATCTAAACCTTCCAATTCATGGTTATGTGGGATAATATCCAGTGTTACCCATATCTTTTTACCGTTTTCTTTGGCATAACTCACAGCTTCTTCTAATTCTTCATCTGTAAAGTTATGACTACCTGTTCTCAGGTTATATTTTTTACCACCTAACAATACACTGTCAGCTCCATTTTCAAAAGCCAACTTTAATTTTTCCATATTCCCTGCTGGGGCTACTAATTCTGTTCTTCTCATCTTTTTTTACTCCTTAAAAATCTCATGAATTTCTTGCACCTTCATTTCATAATATTTTCATAAACCAAAACCACAGATTATTTTAATTTACCTGTGGTTTCTTTAGTCTTTACTCTGCTTCTGGTAATACCCTTCTTATCATATCCAGCCTGTTAATATCTGCATCTATCTTTACCCTTACAACAGAGTTAGGGTTAGCATCAGTTACCATACTCGTTACTCTCTTCTTTGTAATCTCCATCTCTGGCAATATAATAATCTTCGGCTGGCCATTATTACTTGCTACTTCCAGCTCCTCACCAGTAAATATTTTATTTCTTACTTCTAAGATATATTCATTTTCACTGAGTTTCTCTGCTACTTTTGCAACCAACTGATGACTCTGGCTGTATGAATTTCTATTGTTATAATTTTGTGAATCCGAATTCGGCTTATTAAAATAGAAACCAGATGTATATTTTCTATGGGATGTTGTTTCAAGCTCTCTTAACCACTTTTCACTGTATTCAAAATTTCCTTCATAGTATCTGTTAACTGCTTCCCTGTAAACTTTTACAGCTGTTGCAACATAATAAATACCCTTCATTCTTCCTTCGATCTTCAATGAATCCACGCCTGCATCTAATATCTGGTCTATGAATTCAATTGTACACAAATCTTTAGAGTTAAATATATGCGTAGGTTCATCTTCAGTATAAACAGGTTTCTTATCCCCGTTATTATCCTCTTCCATCACATTATATTTCCATCTGCATGACTGGGCACAATCTCCACGATTTGCATCTCTTCCTATCATATAGTTACTCAGTAAGCACCTACCTGATACAGACATACATAGTGCTCCATGAATAAATACTTCTATCTCAATATCCGGAACACGAGCCCTGATCTCTTTGATATTTTCCAGTGAAACTTCTCTGGCTAAAACAACTCTCGAAGCACCCATCTCCTGCCACATCTTAACCGATCTCCAGTTAGTGTTACTTGCCTGAGTACTTGCACTTATGTGCAGGTTAGAGTTCTCTTTAACTATCTCTAAAATTCCTAAATCTGCTACTATAACGCCGTCTACCCCGGCTGTTTTTTCTAAAAACTGTACATACTCCGGCAATGCATCCATCTCATCATTATGTGGAATTATATTCAGTGCTACCCATACTTTTTTATCCCTGGCATGAGCATATTTTACAGCTTCTACTAACTCTTCTCTATCAAAGTTATGTCCGCCGGCTCTCAAACTAAACTCTTTTCCACCTAAAAATACTGCATCAGCACCATAATGAAATGCCATCTCTAGCTTTTCAAAATTTCCTGCTGGAGCTAATAATTCTACTCTTTTCTTCATTTTTACATCTCCTTTTATATATGTTTATAAAAAGCAGACTTGCACCCTAACTTTTACTACTATTTTTATTTTTGCCACAAACCTACAGTACGGGCAATTCATAAATTACCCGTACATAAAGTTCAATACATATTCTGTTTAAAAAAACCTCTCTATAAATTAAGAGAAAAAATCACTTATAAATACTTTGCTTAGCTTATACTTGTAGTGTAATCTCCAAATTGCGTATATTCATGGAAGAATCGCAGTTTTACCGTTCCTACAGGACCGTTTCTCTGCTTACCTATGATAACTTCGGCAATTCCCTTATCTTCACTCTCTTCGTTATAGTAATCATCTCTATAAAGGAAAACTACCATATCGGCATCCTGCTCAATGGCACCTGAATCTCTCAGGTCTGATAACATTGGTCTCCTGTCGGCTCTTTGTTCCGGACCACGCGAGAGCTGTGACAGTGCTATTACCGGCACTTCTAATTCTCTGGCTATAATCTTCAGTGATCTGGATATATCCGAGATCTCTTGTTGACGAGATTCACCATTTTTATCTCTACCCTTTATAAGCTGCAGATAGTCTATTATTATCATATCTAACTTTCCTGCTGCCTTGGCTCTTCTTGCCATGGCTCTTATCTCCATAACATTTATATTAGGCATATCAGCTATCTGGATACTAGATTCAGCTAATTTTGAACTGGCTGATCCTAATTTTACCCAGTGATCTGCTTCTAAAAAACCATTTCTTAAGTTGGAAAGTGGAATCCTAGCCTTTGCAGCTAAGAATCTTTGAAGTAACTGGGAATTGGACATCTCCAGACTGAATATCATAACACTTTTTTTCTCTTCTACAGCAGCCTGCAGTGCCAGGTTCAGAACAAATGCTGTCTTACCCATGGCCGGTCTGGCTGCTAAGATCACTAGGTCTGAAGGGTGAAAACCATTGGTCATCTCATCAAAATGTTTAAATCCTGAGGAGATTCCAGTAGTCATTCCCTTATTGTCCATCAATTTTTCCAGCCTTTCATATTCCTGGGATATAATATCCTTTACCTCTATTACATCTTTACTCTCTTTATTTTCAGCGATCTTAAAGATCATCCCTTCGGCTTTATCCAATATATCATCTATATCTTCATAACCTTCATGGGTCATCTCCACTATTTGAGTACCAATGTCACCTAATTTACGCAGTGTAGATTTTTCCTTCACTATTCTGGCATAGCTTAAAACATTGGCAGCTGTAGGAACCTGTTCTATAATCTCATATAAAATAGCTTCTCCGCCGCTTTCCTCAAATTTATTCTGCTTTTTCAGTGTGTTTATCAAAACTACAGGATCTATTACTTCCCCTTTAGAATAAGCCACTAACATCGCTTCATAAATATTTCTATGTGCTCCCTTGTAAAAGTCAGTCGATTTTACGATCTCTACAATATCTTCTAGAGAATCTGGTTTTAATAATACCCCACCTAATACCGACCTTTCAGCTTCTACACTAGTTGGAACCATCTTTAACTTATCTATACCTTGCATATTTTCTCCTACATTCTCTCAGCTATTACTTTTAAACTAGCCTTTACACCCTTGTGTAATTTTAAGTTTACTTTGTGTTCACCTATTTTTTTTATATTTCCATCTATTTTTTTCTTATCTACTACCATATCAAATTGAGTCTTTATTGCCTCAGCTATCTCTTTATTAGTTATAGATCCAAATACCTTTCCATTTTCTCCGGCCTTTACCTTCATGAATAAAGTCTTTTCTCCTAATACCTTAGCTTGTTCCTCTGCTACAGCAGTTTCTGCTCTATCTTTTGCTGCTGCTTTATTTTTTTTAGCCTCTAATTTTTTCATCTCTTCATCAGTTGCTATAATTCCTTTGTTTCCCTTTAATAAGAAGTTTTTAGCATATCCTTCCGATACACTTACTATGTCACCCTTTCTTCCTTGTCCTGCTACGTCTGTATTAAGTATCACTTTTATCTTTGACATTTTATTTCCTCCTTTTATTTATTTTTATTATTCCAAAACTATTCATTACCCCTAAAATAAAGATCCCTACTGGAAAGAAACATGCAGTTACTATTGCTAAGCCTTTCCCGTAAACTCTCCATTTTATTCTTTCTCTGAACATTTTATATAATACTTTAATTCCATAAACTACATAGATTAAAGTAGTTATTGAATATAAATTTTTAACATAAAAATTATCGATCTTTAAAGTCCTGTCTATAAAAAATGTAACTATATATATCAATACCCATAGGTAGGAGATATTCCACTTTCTGTATGTTTTTCCCTTCAATATAAAATATGTGAAATAATTTATTACCAGTGAATAGGTAAACATCACAAATAATAGGTGCTGTTTAATATAACCCATCATAACAGTTATCACATCTTGATCCAAAATTAAATACTCTCTATACATGGCATCTAAGATCTTTACCAGGTCATTAGGTGTCCCTATAAATACTGTCATGAGTAAATATCCCACTGCTGTAGTTGCTGCAGTTGAAATAAAAATCCTGTCAAATATTTCTATAGAAGTTCTCTCAAACAGATAATAAAGCCCCTCTAATAGGATGAAAAAACCTATATAGAGAAAGAATAATTTATCATCTATAAAATATATCACTCCACCAGAAATTAAGTTTGCCAGGAGTCTGTTCTTAGAATTTAACTTAGGCATTCTTTTTATTTTGTAGGCAGGTAAGATAAATGACCCCAATGGTATCAATGATGATACTAAAAATAATAAGATAATATTTAAAGTTACTCTAATCATGATTTGTGCCTCCCTTTTTCATTTACTTCCACAGTCCTTATTGTATCATAATTCCCATAATTAGTTAAGAGTTAGATAAGTTCACCATCAAAAAAATCCACTACTCTTTCTACAAAATCACTTTTATCTTCTACAACTTTACTCTTCTCATTTAAAAGGTCATATGCTACTAGTACTCTCCCACCAAATTTATCCCTGAGTACTCCTAAGAATATATCGTTGTAATATGGTTTTTCCATACTTTCCTTATGAAATCTGTTTTCTGCATAAAATCCAATGTGCAAGACTCCGTCTTCTATCTTAGTAGGTGTGGCAGTAGATAAAAATGAGATAAGAGGCATCTTTCTTCTCTTAGCTTCATTTACAATATCATTCCAATTTGTCTTGACATCATCTATACTTATATCTACTGTTTTTTCTGCTGTTTTAGGAGTTTCCACCACTTTTTCGGAACTGGCAGGAACCTCTTTTTCCACATACACTATTTTTTCTACAATTTTTTCCTGTACGGGTGCTTGTACGGGTAATTCATGAATTACCCCTTCCTCTTTAAAATCTGTTATTCTTAAACTGTCATTGCGAATTATCATTGAA
>CAZUGM010000131.1:0-1684 GCA_964619915.1 uncultured Fusobacteriaceae bacterium
TTTATTTTTACTACAACTCTACCTCTATTCTTCACAACAAAAAAAGTTATTTAAATTAGCAAAAAAAACTGAAAAATAAAAATAAAAATTTCACTAAGTGATAAAAAAACGAAAAAGATAGTGACCTAAAATCAAATTAAGTGTTTATTTTTAGGTTTGACATCTTATTTATAGGGTGCTATCCTTTAATTGTTACCAATGATAAAGACTATTGTTCCAATAATTCAGATCGAATTTCAATTATTTTAAATTGTATTTAAACGGAGGTATTTTATGGAAAGTTTTATTAATCAGTTAAAGGGTATTATTTGGTCACCGCTACTTGTCTATCTTTGTCTGGGAGCAGGACTATTCTTCACTCTAAAGATTGGAGGAGCACAATTTATAATGATCAAAGAGATGATAAGATTATTATTAGGAAAAGATGTTAAACCGGGGGAGAGATCTAAAGATTCAATAAGTGGATTTGAGGCAATGTGTATGTCGGTTTCCGGAAGAGTAGGAACAGGAAATATTGCAGGTGTTGCTACAGCCATTGCTTTAGGAGGGCCGGGATCTATCTTTTGGTTATGGGTTATCTCACTTCTAGGTGCAGCATCATCATATGTTGAATCTACACTGGGACAACTATATAAAGAAAAAATCGAAGGAGGATACAGGGGAGGGCCAGCTTACTACTTTAAAAAAGGTTTCTTAGGTGGTAAAGCTTGGTATGGTAACTTATTTGCTGTCGTAACTGTAGCCGGGATGTCACTATTTATGCCTTCTGTACAATCTAATGTAATTGCAGGATCTATGCAGACAGCTACTGGAATCCCTACATGGGTAACTGGATTAGCGATCGTTATATTATTATCAATAATTATATTTGGTGGTGCTAAAAGGATAGCGAAATTTGCCGGCGTTGTAGTTCCATTTATGGCTATAGCTTATATTATTGTAGCACTTATAGTGCTGGCATTAAATGCTGGAGATATTATTCCATCATTGTCATTAATAGTTAGATCTGCATTTGGGCAGGAGGAAGCCTTTGCTGGTATCGTAGGTAGTGCTGTTATGTGGGGAGTTAAGAGAGGAATCTACTCCAATGAAGCCGGTCAGGGGACTGGTCCTGCATCTGCTGCTGCTGCTGATACTTCACACCCTGCTAAACAGGGATTAATTCAAGCTTTCTCTATCTATATAGATTCTGTATTTGTATGTACTGCAACTGCATTGATGATCATCATTACCGGTGCTTACAAAGTATTCAGTCCTACCGGGAAGGAAATATACTCAGGATTTGGAGCTTCTACTGAGATGACAGCGTCTACTATCGGACCTCTTAACACAACTGTCGCATTGGATGCCGGTATCGGTTATGGGGCTTATATCGTAGCAATAGCTATCATGTTCTTTGCCTTTACAACAATATTAGCATATTTCTGGAATGGTGACTCAGCTGCAGTTTATCTGTTTGGAGATGAAGCTTCTGGTAAAAAACTTAGAAAGATATTAACTATCGTGTTTTTAGGATTTACATTCTTAGGTACAATTATGTCTGGAGGAATGGCTTGGACACTTGGAGATATTGGAGTAGGGATGATGGCTTGGGTTAATATAGTAGGTATCTTAATTATGTACAAACCGACTATAATATGCCTAAAAGATTATAAAGCCAGAATGAAGAATGGAACCCAAGATG
>CAZUGM010000131.1:1694-6475 GCA_964619915.1 uncultured Fusobacteriaceae bacterium
AAGGAAAAAATATTACAATAAAACTATGTCAAAGAATAAATAAACAAAAGAAAGATATAGAATCCACAAAAATGTCACTGGCATTTAATAATTATTATCAAAATATAATAACTTCCCAAGGAGGAAATGAAATTGGAATTGAAGGAAGTTTTAAACTTTGGGATGACATAAGAATAGAGGGCAGAGATTTAGAACCAGTAGAAGTAGAATTAGAGATCTCATAATATAAATATAAAGCCATAAACAAAATCATTTGTTTATGGCTTTTTTATTGTATAATTATATTAGAAAAATAATTAGGAGGAGTAAATATGAGTAACTTTAATGATCGTGCAAAAGACTGGGATACCGAATCAAAAATTAAACGGAGCAATGCCATTGCCAAAGCAATAAAAAATAATATAAAATTAAATAAAAATATGAGTATTTTAGACTTCGGGTGTGGTACCGGGCTATTAATTTTTCCATTGATAGAGGAGGTCGGAACAGTTCATGGGATAGATCTGGCTCCTAATATGCTGGAAATTTTAAAAGAGAAAGGAAAAAATTACAAAAATTTAACCACAGAACTTACAGGAATATTTGAAATCACTTCTACATTTGACCTGATTATGAGTTCTATGGTCATGCACCATATCGAAGATATAACAAAATTAGCAAAAAAACTATATGATTCTTTAAACCCTAACGGGATGATAGCCCTTGCAGACCTGATGGAAGAAGATGGTTCATTTCATGATTCACTGGAGGGAATTTATGCACTAGGATTCTCAAATGAATTTTTAGAAAAAATTTTTAAAGGTGCAGGATTTAAAGAGATAAAAATAGTTGAAAATATCTTTATTATGGAAAAAAACAATAAAAAATACCCGTTGTTCTTACTCGTAGGAAAAAAATGATAAAAAAATATAGGATAACTATTGGAAATATCGAACGGGAACTCAGTATAATCAAGAAGAAGAAAAAAAATATCTCCCTCCAGGTAAAACCATCTTTGGAGATAATTTTAAATATTCCTCTGAGGGTTTCCTACTCCTACGGTTTAAAACTAATAGAGGAAAAATCTGCCTGGATAGAGGATAAAATACAAAAATATTCCTCTGCCCTTGATAATCCAGGGATCTATTATCTGGGAAAACTTTACCATCTAAAGACAGAAGAGTCTCAAACTTCCATAAAAATTAAAGAAGAGAATATAGTTTTTAATGGCTCCGAAGAGTTTGATATTGCTCTAAATGAGTGGTATCAACAAAAAATAAAAAGGATTTTAGAGACCTATCTTGAAAAATATACTAAGCTTATGGGATTTCATCCAAAAAAAATAAAAATTAAACCATTAAAGTCTGCCTGGGGAATCTGCTATTCCAGCGGGACTATCACTTTTAACCTGAACCTTATAAAAGTTCCACTAGATGTTATTGAGTATTTGGTGGTGCATGAACTAGGACACTTGAAATATCCTAACCATTCCAAGGAATATTGGAAATATATAGGGAAATATATAGAAGATCCAAAATCTTACAGCAGATGGCTGAAAAAAAATGGATATAAATTTGTATAGGGAGGAAACCTTATGGGATAGATGAACTTATTCAAAAAAAAGAAGAGACTGCATACAGAATTATCAAAGGGGATTTTAAAAGTAAGATCCCCTTTAATGTTACCGAAAAAAGAATTAATAAGATATTTAAAGTTAAGGGAAAACGATATGAGAGACATAAAATTATAGATTCAAACTTTACCTATGCTGACAGTCAATGGATAAAACACCTATTTGAACATCGCTGCTTTAATTGCGGAAGTAAAAAAAATCTGCAGATAGATCACCATATGCCTCTGTCCCTTGGATATGGACTGAAAATAGGTGATCAGTATAACGCTGTTCTTCTCTGCAAAAGGTGTAATAACCAAAAGAGCAGTTTACTCCCTGCAAAATTCTATACTCCATCCCAGCTTAAAATTTTAGAAACAGCCTATGATATTTGTACTCATAAAGATATACTTACAGATAATTATAAAAATATAGACATTGAAAATCTCATAGATCTCTATGAAAAATCCCTAAGAGATAAGGCTTTACTATATTTAGATTATTTAGATTATTTATGGAATCAGAAAAAAATATCTAAATACAGATTAAAAAAAGGAAATTTTTATAAGATCTACTATATTAAAGATCAAAATCTACAAATATTATGCGGTAAGATAAGATATAATTGTTTTTTAGGAAAGCTAGATATTAACGGACTGAAGATAAGTTTGAAAGATATTAAAGGGGTGATCTTATGGAGATGTCATTAAAGATATTATTTAATACCAGCGGTGGATTAAGTATCTTCCTCTATGGGATGTTTCGAATGTCTGACAGCATACAAAAGTTAGCGGAACAAAAACTGAGAAATATAACAATCTTCAAAATTAATTACGTGCCCCTATACCTGGGAATAACTTTATAATTATCAGTTTCATTTCAATAATAGCTTCGTTTGAAATAACGTAAAAATAAAGTATACTCAGATTGTTAGAATAAAAAATGAGGTGATATTGTGGAACTAAAAAAAGAACTTGGATACATGGATGTATTCAGTATTTCATCTGGAGCAATGATAAGTTCAGGGATATTTATATTACCTGGGATAGCCTTTAGTAAGGCAGGTCCAATGATGATTTTAGGTTATATATTAGGCGGTTTTATCGCTTTTACAGGAATATTATCTATTATTGAACTTACAACTGCCATGCCAAAAGCCGGTGGAGATTATTTTTTTATCGTGAGAACCCTAGGACCTCTAATAGGTACCATTTCTGGAGTTCTCAGCTGGTTTGCAATCTGCCTGAAAACTGCTTTTGCAATCTTTGGTATAGCAGGAGTTATTGGTGGAATCATCTATGGAAATAACCTGGACCACTATACTCTGGTTATTATCTCGGCTGCTGTTACCTCTGTCTTTTTATTTTTAAATATTATAGGTGTGGAGATTGCCAGTACCTTTGAGGTTATTTTGGTTGTAGGCTTACTATTATTAATGGGTCTCTTTATAGGTGTTGGAATGTTTAATATCAATCTCGATTTTTTTACTCCTTTTATTCAAATATATGATTTAGTGGATAATAAGTTGGAATTAGTTGCCAGTGGGGGACCTTTTTCATCTATGGGAGCAGGAGTTATAATCTCTACAGCAGCTTTTATCTTTGTATCCTTTGGTGGACTTTTAAAGGTTGCCTCCATCTCAGAAGAGGTAAAAAATCCTAAAGTTAATATTCCCAAAGGAATGATTTCCTCAATTACAATTATAACTGTGGTTTATGCAGCCACATTATTTGTAACTGTAGGAGTGTTGCCCGGTAATCAGTTAGCTAATTCACTGACTCCTATTGCTGATGCTGCCAGGATATTAGCTGGAAAGCCAGGATATATAGTCCTCACCATAGCATCCCTTTTAGCCTTTATTTCCACAGCAAATGCAGGAATCATGGCAGCATCCAGATACCCATTGGCACTGAGCCGAGATAAATTATTTCCCGGTTTTGTAGGTAAAGTCAATAAAAAATTTAAAACTCCCACAGTGGCTATTGTATCCACAGGGGCCCTTATAGTCGACTCACTATTATTACCATTAGAAACCCTGGCTAAAACAGCATCAGCCGTTATATTGATGACATATATTCTTACTAATTTATCGGTGATTATAATCAGAGAAAGTAATTTATCAAATTACAGACCTTCCTTTATGACTCCCCTGTATCCGTGGGTCCAGATATTTACCATATTTGTATTTACATATTTTATATCCCAGCTGGGAGTATCAGCTATAGAATCCAGTATAGGCCTTATCCTTATAAGTTTAATTATCTATTTTACCTACGGGAAGAAAAACTCCAGTAAGGAATATGCACTGTTACACCTTTTAATCAGAATTACCGATAACCTTAAACTAGGACATAACTTAGAGAGTGAACTCCGGGATATCATCCACCAAAGAGACGATGTTGAGCTTACAGAGTTTGATAAGATAGTTATGGATGCTCCCATTGTAGATCTAAAAGGTTTTACCAGTTTAGAAGAGTTGATTAAACTAGAAGCTGAAAAATTTTCTCCCATCTTAGGGAAAAATCATTTGGAATTAGAAAACCTCTTCTTTGAAAGGGAAAATGAGGTAACCACTGCCATATCCGGGTTTACAGCTATTCCACACATTGTTTTAGAGGATATAGATACATTTCATATGGCTGTATTCAGATGCAGAGACGGGATTAAATTCAGTGAAGAACATCCAGAGATAAAAGCTGTATTTTTATTTGTCAGCAGCCCAAAATTAAATAAATTACACCTTCAGACTCTGGCATCTATAGCAACATTGATTAAAGATGATAAATTCCAAGAAAAATGGTTAAAGGCTAAAGATGAGAATTATTTAAGAGATCTGATTTTACTTAGAAAGAGAAAAAAGAAAAAAAGCAAGTAAATATTCTAAAAAAACGTCACAAAAAATTTAGTGACGTTTTTTAGGTTAATTTCATTGTTATATCTATCTTTTTGATCTCAGTATACCTGCAGACATTAAAGGCAACATTTGCTTAAGAAAATAATAATCTTTTAAATGGAACTCCTTTAAACTCTATCTAAGAATAACTTTACAATTCTTAGTTTAATCTTAGCAAATGATTAGTTTGAAATATCGTAAAAATAGAGTATACTTAGATTATTAAAATATATTAATGGGGTGATATTATGGAACTAAAAAAAGAACTCGGATTTATGGATGTGTTTAGCATTGCAT
>CAZUGM010000132.1:0-853 GCA_964619915.1 uncultured Fusobacteriaceae bacterium
CGTCGGGCTCATAACCCGAAGGTCGTAAGTTCAAATCTTGCTCCCGCCACCAAAAAAGAATAACCATATTATGTTGCGGGAATAGCTCAGTTGGTAGAGCGTCAGCCTTCCAAGCTGAATGTCGCCAGTTCGAACCTGGTTTCCCGCTCCAAAGACTATAAAAATCCATGCCGCGGGATAGAGCAGCCTGGTAGCTCGTCGGGCTCATAACCCGAAGGTCGTAAGTTCAAATCTTGCTCCCGCCACCAATTAAAATTCAAACCAGCTGTTCACAGCTGGTTTTTTTATTTATTTTTATATTTTTTCGGTTGTTTTCATCTGGTAGTAATGGTTTCCAAATAAGTCGATATTATTTAAAACCTTAAATCCCATTTTTTCATAGAGTGATCTTGCAGATTTTTTTTCTACATCTACAATTAATCCACATGGATTAAATTCATCCATGACAAACTGCAGGAGCGATTTTCCGATTCCCTGTCCCTGGTAGCTTTCTCCTACAGCAATACTGTCTATATAATATGAGTTCTTGACACCCTCAACTGGAATATCCGCATCCACACCATATTTTTCTGAGAGTATAGATCTTTGGTTTTCTCCTAAACTCATCTCTAAACTCTGATCATAGATAATTACCATACCCATAATAATATTATTTTTTTCATAGACAAAACAATTTTCAAAACTTAATTTATTACATTCATTCTGGAATAAAAACTGACATACCTCCCTTGCTTTATCTCCTTTAAAAGAAGGGTCCATAGGTAAAAAGATCTCCCCTGCTGCACTCATTATGAGATCCACAACTTTGTCCTCTTTTTTATTTAATTTAAGATACTTTTCTGTGTTTTTCATA
>CAZUGM010000132.1:863-6468 GCA_964619915.1 uncultured Fusobacteriaceae bacterium
CAACCCTAATTTTCGAAAGATCCTTATTCTGTCTCTTGATCCTTTTATAATCTTCGGATATTATTGAATTTCATATAAAAAACCTCCAATTTTTTTATTTTTTTACTTACAATTAAATATAGCACTTTTTTTTGTTTTCTTCTTTTTTTTTATAGGGTATAATGTAAAATACATTATTGAGGATGTATTTTAGGAGGAAATTTATGAAAATAAAAAATCAAAGTTTGTATGGGCAAAATTCTGAGATAGAGGAAAAAATAGGAGACAGGTCCATAGATTCATATATTAAGGTTAGGGGATGGATATTGATCATAGCTACCCTGGGTCTGGCAATATTCAGTCTTCTGAATATAGCCAGTGCAAGTTTTTATACCTCTATGAGATTTTATAAGACGGAATATTTTTTTGTGAAAAGACAGTTTTTATTTCTTTTAGCCGGAATAATCCCATTATTTATGGGGTTAGGTATCAACTATAGGTGGTATGAAAAAAAGCAGGCAATTAAACTGATAGTTATCCTTACATTTATTCTATTTGGAATTGTTGCCATAGGAACAGCCTTTGGGATAGATTCTTTGGTACCTCTTAGAAATGGTAGTAGACGTTGGATAGATTTTAAAATTGTTAAATTACAGCCATCGGAGTTGTTGAAAATTGCATACATTATCTTGATAGCCAAGGGACTTAATGCCTGTAAGATAAGAAAATATAAGAATAAAGATGTAATATTAACTATATTTCCCTTTGTATTGTTCTTTGTTCTATCTGTTTTTTTTCAAAGGGATCTGGGAACAGCTCTGCACTACATAGCCATCTCACTTATAATGATATTTTTTTCAGATATAGATCTGAAACATATCTTTAAATTTGTCGCTGTAATTGTTGTGCTAGGAATAACCTATGGAAGTTATGCATATTTTATAGGAGATGACACCTCCTATAGAAACAGAAGGATAAGAGCCTACGTAGATGGTGTAATCTATGATAATTATGATAATGGAGACGGGTATCAGATAAAGCAATCGTTAATTGCTGTGGGAAATGGAGGGCTTATTGGTAAGGGACTGGGTAATGGAACTCAGAAATACAGCTACCTTCCAGAAATACACACGGATTTTATAATGGCTTCTGTAGGAGAGGAGTGGGGATTTGTAGGAGTTTCCATGATGTTTTTAACCTATATAATTATCCTGCAGATTGGGACAACAATTGCAAAATCAACTTCTGATTACTTTGGTAAATATTTAGCCATTGGAATTACAGGTTATTTATTCAGTCAGATAATAATGAATGTATATGTCGTTACAGGACTTATGCCGGTCACGGGGATACCTTTGCCCCTTATGAGTTATGGTGGAACTTCCCTGTGGACCTCCCTATTCTCTATTGGTGTGCTTTATAACATTAACAAACATTCTTTAAAGGAGGTATCAAAAGATGCAAATCAAAAAGAAAGAAGTTCAAAATAAGATCTATCAGGGAGCTATGGAAGTTTTTAAAGAAAATGGATATAGGGGAGCAACTATGAAAGAGATATCCAAAAAATCCAAAGTCCCCATTGGAAATATATACAGATATTACGAAAATAAAGAGATACTTTTTGATGAGATAGTGTTTGAACTATATTCAAGCCTTAAATATAATCATATTCATGAAGATTTAGAGAGAGTATCTTCTGATTTTTATCAGAAACCCAGGGTGTTTTTAAATAACTATATAAACCTGGCTACCTCTAAACCTATGGAATTTTTTATCCTCTTCGATTCATCTGCAGGGACGAAATATGAAAATTTTTTGGAGGAATTAGTGGAGATCAGGGGAGAGAAATATCTGGAATATAAGAGAAAAAACAATGTTGAATATGAAGATGTCGATGAAAATTTTATTATGATCTTGATGAAATCAGCTATTACCAGTATTGTCGACATATGTAAAAAATATAGTAATAATGAAAAATTATTGAGACGCTATTTGATTAAATTTGATTATTTCTTTAGGAGTGGTATAGGTGATAAATTTAAAGAAGTCAGCTTTCATGCAGAGAATTAGCTTATTTTTTCTGCTCAGTGTATCTTTGCTTTCTGCTCCACTGAAAATAGGAGTAAGTTCGGATTTTAATGCTCAGTTGGTGAATTTTATAATGGAGCAGGATAAAACTCTGGATATAGAATTGGGCAAATAGGAAAATGATAAGAATTTAAACAGGGATCTGTTGGATAAAAAAATCGACCTCAATATCTTTCAGACCTTAGATTATTTGAATTCATACAACGATTTAAATAACAGTTCTATTAAATCTGTAGAGGGAACTTATGCAGAACCTATGGGAATATATTCAAAAAAACATAATACCATTAAAAGTATGGTGGCAGGAGATGTCATAGCTGTCCCAGATGATCCATCCAATAAAAAGAGAGCATTGATTTTTTTAGAGAAGATGGGGATAATAGGACTGGATCACGGAAAAAAAATTGCAATTGAAGGAATCCTCTCAAATCCATTGAAAATAGAGGTTGTAGGTGCAGATACTTCCATACTGCCTAGACTTTTAGAAGTTGCTGACTACGTTATTTTAAGCGGAGGGGCGGCTTTTAGTGCAGGATATACTCCGGAAATAGATTCGCTATTTTTGGAGAACTTTAATAAAAAGTATATAAATATAATAGCTGCCAGGGAAAAAATGCTTAAAAATAAAAGAATTATTCAATTTTCTAAACTGGTTCAGAGTAGGGAAACTAAATTATTTATCTTAGAAAAATATGGAAATAATGTGAGTTTCTTTTAAAATAAAAAAAATAAAAAAATCTTGTGTCAAGGAAGATTTTTTTTTTGTTTTCTTATCTTTTTCTATCCCTTATTTATCAATCTTAAACTTAAATATATAAATTATATATACCCTCTATCCTGTAAAATGAATTAGACAGTTTTTACTATATGTGGTAATATTCTTATCAGAATCAACTAAATATAGTGGAGTGGTGTTTGATGAAAGTAGTTAAAAGAGATGGTAAAAAAGTTAACTTTGATGCGAATAAGGTAGTTTGTGCGATAAACAAGGCGGCTATTGCTTCCAAAGAAGATGTCAGTACAAAATTAGCCTTAGAAGTTGTAAATAAAATCGTAGATTTAAATAAAGATCTACAGGGAGAAGAGATACAAGATATTGTAGAAAAAGAATTGATGAAAACATATCCGGATATGGCTAAAAACTATATCTTGTATAGAGATATGAGAAATATAGAGAGACATAAGAGAACGACTATAAAGAAATCTTTCGACGGTATAGTTACTGTGGAAAAAAATAATATAAATAATGAAAATGCAAATATGGCCGGGGATACTCCTGCTGGTCAGATGATGACATTTGCAAGTGAGACAACAAAGGATTATACACATAAGTATCTATTGAATCCTGAATATTCAAATGCCCATATGGCCGGGGATATTCATATCCATGATTTAGATTACTACCCTACAAAGACTGCTACTTGTGTACAGTATGATTTGCAAAAATTATTTACGAATGGATTTAAGTCAAAGCATGGAAAGATCCGTGAACCTAAATCTATCTCAACATATGCTACACTGGCAACTATAATTTTTCAGACAAACCAAAATGAGCAGCATGGAGGACAAGCTATACCAGCATTTGATTTCTTCATGGCACCGGGAGTATTGAAATCATTTAGAAGACACCTTAGATATAGATCATTGACATTTTTAGATGCAGACTATATTGAAAACAAAAATAAGGAATTGAAAGAGATTATAAATAACTCTATCACTACTATATCTGTCAGTGAAGAGATTAAAATGGTATTATCTGAAAAATTAGGTATGGATATGAAAACTATCGATAAATTAATTAAAATTGCCTATGCAGATACAAAGAATGAAACACACCAAGCTATGGAAGGGTTTATCCATAACTTAAATACAATGCATTCTAGAGGTGGAAACCAGGTAGTATTCAGTTCTATCAACTATGGTACTGATTTCTCTCCTGAGGGTAGAATGGTTATAGAGGAGTTATTCAAAGCTACTGAGGAAGGATTAGGAGACTCTGAGACACCTGTATTCCCGATTCAGATATTCAAAGTTAAGACAGGAATATCTTTCTCTGAAAAAGACTTCGAATTGGCTGTAAACAACTGGGCAAAAGCATCTAAGGGAGAGTTAGAATTTGAAGCTCCTAACTTTGATCTTTTCATCAGAGCATGTGAAGTTACTTCAAAGAGATTGTTCCCGAACTTTGTATTCTTAGATACACCATTTAACTTCCATGAAAAGTGGGATATAAATGATCCTAACAGATACTTATACGAAGTAGCTACAATGGGATGTAGAACCAGAGTATTTGAAAATGTCAGAGGAGACAAGACTTCTATCGGACGTGGAAATGTATCGTTTACATCTATCAACATGCCTAGACTAGCTATCAAAGCCAGAAAGGAAGCTGTAGAAAGATTAGGGGCAGACTCATCAGAAGTTGAAACACTGGCTGTAGAGTTATTCCATAAAAATGTAAAGGATATGGCTTACTTTGTAGCAGCTCAGTTAAAAGACAGATTTGAATTCCAAGGGTCAGCAGTAGCCAGACAATTTCCGTTTATGATGGGAAATGGTATCTGGGACGGAGGACAAAACTTAGATCCTACCGATGAAGTTAGAGAAACATTTGCCTCTGGAACATTAGGTATAGGATTTATTGGCGGGCACAATGCAATGATGGCTCTCTATGGTGAAGGTCATGGGAAGAACGAGAAGGCATATAATACACTTTATAAAGCTGTATCGGATATCAAGGACATAGCTACAGAAAAGAGTAAGGAACATAACTTAAATTTCTCAGCACTGGCAACTCCTGCTGAAGGGTTATCTGGAAGATTTACAAAGATAGACCGTGAGAAATTTGGTACCGTTGAAGGGGTAAACGACAGAGATTATTATATCAATTCATTCCATGTGGATGTTAAGGAAAATATCTCTTCTATCGAAAAAATAAAGAGAGAAGCTCCATTCCATGAACTTACTCGTGGTGGACATATTACATATATCGAACTAGACGGAGAAGCTAAGAAAAATGTTTTAGCTCTTATGAAGATAGTTCGTGCTATGCAGAAAGAGGGAATCGGATATGGATCGATCAATCATCCTGTAGACAGATGTAGATCATGTGGACACAAGGGGATCATAGAGTGTACTTGTCCTGTGTGTGGAAGCAAGGAGATATCTAGAACTAGAAGGATCACAGGTTACCTGACTGGAGATTTAGATGGTTGGAACTCATATAAGCAGGCTGAAGAGCAGGATAGAGCAAAGCATAACTAGAAAAATCAACTCCTTTTTTCTTATATTTCCTCTAATCTTAGAGGAAATGAGGTAAGGGAATTAAGAGGAGTTATAAAATATTATTATGAAGAGGGAATTTTGATAATTCCCTCTTTAGTTTAGACTAACTCTTCCTTTTATGGTTTCCCTTCCTAAAGGAAACCAAGGTAAGAATATTAAGTAAAATAATAAATATAGTGTGATAATTTGTTTTTTTTGTTTTGAGGTGTGGACTATGGAATTATTTAATAAGGGTTCTACTAAAGATAAAAGA
>CAZUGM010000133.1:0-4434 GCA_964619915.1 uncultured Fusobacteriaceae bacterium
ATTTAAAAGAATTATAGAATAAAAAGAATATGATTTTAAAGATAAAAACAAGGAATTTTTTTCCTTGTTTTTAATTATAACCAATAACTCTATTTCTTTAACCGCTAATATTTAAAAGATTAAAAAGTGGATCGAAAATTAAGTAGATGAATGCGAACAATCAGAGTATAGAGTAAAGGATTTTGAAAAATAGAACGCTGATGCTTGCAGCATACATAGATAAAATGTAGATGACCGCAGATAATTTATTGGAGTCGTGTCATCCGTGTTCTATGATTTTGATTTATAATATTAGTGATTTCAAAAGGATTGAAATGTAATTTAGGAGGTGATAGAAATAAAATTAATATTACCTGTAAAAAAACTTGAAAAACAATTTAAAGAGATGATACTTGATTACCAGGAAGATAACGATCTTTTATACTATTCATATATGGATGCCATGAATAATTTTGATGGTTACTTGAGAAGGGTGGAGGAATTAAGGAGAGGAAAATACCTGCCTGAAGGTGATGTCGCTACGACTGAATATTGGCTTGTAGATGGAAAAGAAAAAGAGATCAGAGGTACGATAAAGATAAGACATGAGAGTATACCTGTTCATGGAAATATAGGTTATGAGATACCTCCTAAAAAAAGATTTTTAGGGTATGGAACGAACATATTACGGCTGGGAATACAAAAAGCTAAAAAACTAGGGATAGAAGAGGTCAGGGTTTCCTGTGCCTCTGATAATGAAGGTTCAAAAAAAATAATTTTAAAAAATAATGCTGTTTTTATAGGCTTGGCAGAGGATAACAATGAATCGTATGAAGAATATATAATCAAATAAAACAGGGGAGATTTTATGGAATTAAGAAAAGTTTTAGAGAAGGCTAAAGAGGTTGGAGGATCGGATATTCACTTTGTAGTAGGGAGACCGCCTATGATCAGAATAAATGGGGACCTGTTAGATACAGGTGATTTTGAGAAGATGTTACCTAAAAAATTAGAGGATCTGGCTAAAACAATTCTGTCGGAAGATCAATATATAGAGTTTAAGGAACACCATGAATATGATTTTGCCTTTGGAGTAGCAGGACTGGGAAGATACAGGGTAAACATCCATATGCAAAGGGGAACGATTGGGATAACTATAAGAGTTTTGAATACTGAGATCCCTTCATTTGAACAGTTAAAATTACCGGGAACACTAAAACAATTTACAGAGTATAAAAATGGATTGGTCTTGGTCACAGGACCTACAGGAAGTGGTAAATCTACTACTTTGGCAGCTATGATAGATAAGATAAATGGTGAAAAACCGCATCATATAATCACCATAGAAGATCCCATAGAATATCTGCACCCCCATAAGAAGAGTGTGGTAGAACAGAGGGAGATCAGATCGGATACGGCTTCATTTAGGACGGCATTAAAGTATATCCTCAGACAGGATCCGGATGTAATTCTTGTGGGAGAGATGAGAGACCTGGAAACTATAGAAGCTGCAATCACAGCAGCTGAGACAGGCCATCTGGTTTTTGGAACTCTTCATACAAACAGTGCGGCTAAAACAATAGATAGAATAATAGACGTGTTCCCAAAGGAGAGACAGGGACAGATCAGATCTCAGCTATCTACTTCTCTAAGGGGAGTAATAGCTCAGCAGTTGGTTCCGTTAAAAGATGGCAGCGGTCGAAGGGTGGCTTTAGAGATATTGGTCGGAACACCGGCTATAGGAAACCTCATAAGGGAAGGAAAGATCCACCAGATACCGTCTGCTCTGCAGACAGGAGCCAGATTTGGGATGGTAACAATGGAGAAATCTTTAGAAGCCTTATTCGATAAAGGAATTATAACCAGAGAGGAATACAACAACAGGATTTTATAAAAAGGAACGATATCTAGGAGAGGAAAGTTAAAAAATGGAAAATATTAAATTAAATTTTGAGATGAAAAAAAATAACCTGAAGGAATTTATTCGTGTTCTTATACCGGAGTTAGTTGATGAAAAAATAACTATTACGGAAAAAAGGTGTGATGAATTCTTAGGGCTGGAATTAGAGGCAGCGGGTAAGAAAACTGTATTTTTATATGAGAATCATCTGGACAGAATGGAGGATCAGAGGATAGTGATGTCCAAGGTGGGGCTCCTAAAATTAATGGATAAAAAATATCCCTGGGGCGGGCTTATCGGGGTAAGACCGACAAAATTAGTGAGGAGGTTTTTGAATCTTTCGTATACCTATGAGGAGATTGAAAAAATCTTATGTGAGCTATATCTGGTGACCCCTAAGAAGGTAAAGTTGCTCATAGATGTGGTTAAAAAAGAGATGGAGTTTCTCAAAAGGGACCATATAAATATGTATATCGGAATACACTACTGTCCAACAAAGTGCAGATACTGTTCCTTTGCATCCTATGAGATGAAGGGGACAATAGGTAAATATTATAATGAATTTGTAGAGACTCTCTTAGAGGAGATAACCCTTACAGGAGAATTTTTAAAGGGGACTTCTAACAAGATTGAATCTCTCTATATTGGAGGGGGAACACCCAGTATATTGACAGAGGCTGATATGGAAAGGGTGTTAAAAGCAGTGAAGAGCAATATAAATTTAATGTATCTAAAGGAATTTACTTTGGAAGCGGGGAGGGTGGACACCCTTACCTTTAAAAAGTTAGATATAATGAAATCTTACGGAGTTGAAAGGATCAGTTTAAACCCTCAGACCTTTAATCTAAAAACTTTAGAGAGGCTGAATCGTCCTTTGGACAGGGATAAATTTGATCAGATGTTTGAGTATGCTCAGAAGATAGGCCTTATAATTAACATGGACCTGATCTTGGGGCTGCCGGGAGAGACTACAGAGGATATTCTATATACTCTGGAAGAACTGAAGAAATATCCTGCTGAGAATCTGACAACCCATGTACTTGCACTAAAAAAAGCATCTGTTTTATTTAAAGATGTTCAGACATCTATACCTCTGGATTATGAAAAGATAGAGAAAAAATTATATGAGGTTACAGAGGGGAAAAAGATGAAACCTTACTACATGTACAGGCAGAAAAATAGTCTGGAGTGGGGAGAAAATATGGGATTTGCTATAGAGGGAACGGAATCGATATTTAATATTGAGATGATAGAGGAGAACCAATCGACCCTTGGATTAGGAGGAGGAGCTATCACTAAATCTGTAGTAACTGAAAGTCTTACAGTTGATAAGATAAAAAGGATAGTGAGTCCCAAGGAGCCTATAGCCTATGTGAGGCAGATGAGGGAGAGGCTGCCTAAAAAATTAGAGTTATTTAAATAGGTAAATTAGATTTTTAATTTTGAGTGATCTGTGTCAAAAAATAAAAAAATTCGATACGGAGATACATTGAAGAAAAAAGGAGAGTGTTAGGCTCTTCCTCTGATGTGAGAGGAAGATGTCCGAAGGACAGAAGGAGTTAGAAGTGCTTTGTTGCAGAGAAGGATCTAAAGAGTCCCTCTTTAATACGGGTTCATTTCGTTTTGGTGAGCAAAAGAAACGAACCAAAGAAAAGCTCACTTTTTCTAAATGATGTTATAAGTGAGACCATGGATCCCCGTTTCTCAGCGGGGTGCCTGACGGGCATGGTGGGCACGACGAAACTTGTAAGAGATATTCTGAGAAGTTAGGATAACATCTAGAAAAAGAAGTTGAGTTCAAAATGAAAAAGATCTTAACCAAAAAAAGATGAACTTCTTAGTGTTCTCTCTAGCCTTTTCTTAGTGAGTTTGGTGTAATGACTTTGGTTTTAGAAATCTGTGTAATCTGTGACGAAAAATTAGTTGAAAATAAAAGATTTTATTCTATAATGTGAGGGGTGGGTAGGATGAATCAGAATATTAAGTTAGTTATTATAATTATAGTGATATTAACTACAAGCTTTATCTATAATAAGACCAGACCTGAAAAAAAGAGTATAAAATTAAAAAAAGAGATGATTTTCAGCGGTGTAGATGAAAATAAAAAACTGAATAAAAATGATGCTGAATTGGAGGATTATATAAAAGCGGGGATAAGTCTTAGTATTGCTAAAAAGATATTTGAATATAAAGAGATAGTAGGAAAGGTAGACAACTTGAAAGACCTATCTAGAATATCTGGTATAGGGGATAAGAGTGTGGAAAAATTAGCCAAAAATATAGAGGTAAGGGGCGGAGGAACTTTAAATAAATTAAAGATAAATTCAGCTTCTACTAAGGTATTAAAATATTATGGATTTAGTAAAAAAGAAATAAAAAAAATAGAAACTTATATAGAGAAAAATGATGTAATCTATTCCAATCTCGAGATGATGGAGATATTGGGAGAGGGAAGATACAGAGAGTATGAAAATATACTGGAGTATAATTAAATTCTTAATGTACTCTCCGGTTATTTCTCAGTGATCTTTTCGTCTCTTTATCTTATTTCTTAG
>CAZUGM010000133.1:4444-6460 GCA_964619915.1 uncultured Fusobacteriaceae bacterium
TGATATGTTGTCTTGATGGGTGAGTCACGATCGTCATTGAAGGAACATTACAGCTGAAGTTGGACGACTATAAACTTTGATTAAAACCTAAAAAAAATTTCTTAGTGAGTCTCTTTATCTTATTTCTTAGTGTTGGAGATTTATTCGTGATAATTCGTAGAAAAAAATAAAATTGATAGAAAAGGTAGGAAAGATGCATAATTTAGACTTTACAGCGATAGACATAATAGGTTTAATATTGGGGTTATTCTCCATATTCATAGGGATAAAATATCCAGATTGGGATTTTAAATTAAAATTAAAACATAGATCTATACTAACTCACAGTCCATTGATCACTCTTTTTTTTGTATATATATATATGAAAAAACAAGGTGGATTTTTAAATTTTGGAGGAGAGAGAGAGATTGGGTTCAGGTATTTTATAATGGGATTTTCCATAGGGATGGGAATACATTTTCTCTATGATCTATTTCCCAAGGGTTGGAAAGGAAGTGCACTTTTGCACGTTCCGATCTTAAATAGAAAGATAAAAAAATGGGGGAGTATAATCCTTTTTATTTTATTTACCGTAATTTCACTTGTGGTAGGAATAAGGCTTAGCGGATCCATAGAGGAAACGATCTTGTTTTTAATCTTAGGACTGCTATTGCTTGGATTGAATAGGAGAAAAGAGGGGAAATTAATAAGACCTACAGGATCTTTTTTACTTTTGTTTTTGGGAATTGCCTCCTATACAGATCCTGATTTTTATAGATTTTTAATAAAAAACGTAGAGGCTCTATGGGCAGTGGGAGAGGCAGGTGTAAAAATAGTCTTCACCTTAATTTCATAATAATATAGGATAATAAAAAAAGAACCCTCTCTCGCCTGTCGGCACTCTCTCCCTAGATAGGGAGAAAGAAATTTTATACTATTAGGTTTTCTTGTGAAATCTCCGACAAGAGGGAAAGAGGAGTTATTGAGGAAAGGAGGGGGAGTTATCTATGAAAATACTGGTTGTAGAAGATGAGAAAAATATAAGAAGAGTAATAAAGAAAATATTGGAAATAAATGAATTTGAGGTCTTAGAAGCCAGTGACGGGGCTGAAGCTATGGATATTTTCTATCGCGAGAAGATAGACCTGATTATACTGGATTGGATGCTGCCCAAAATAAGCGGTATCGAAGTGTTGAAGATGATCAGGGAGGAGTCTAGTCTCCCAATCCTGATGCTTACAGCAAAATCTCAAGAGGATGATGAAGTGGAAGGGTTAGAAGTGGGGGCAAATGATTATCTGAAGAAACCATTTAGTCTAAAAATATTAATTACACGGGTAAAGAAACTTCTCAACTTAATAGGTGGGAGGAAAAAATACGGTGTCTTAGATATAGATTTAAACAATCATAAAGTCTATATAAAGGGAAGAGATATTAATATATCTCCTAAGGAATTTGAACTCTTAAATTATTTGATATTAAACAGCGGAATAGCCCTCAACAGGGAAAAAATATTAGCTGATGTATGGGACTTTGCCTACGATGGAGATTATAGAACTGTAGATACCCATATAAAAACCTTGAGAAAAAAAATTGGTGCTGAACATATAACTACTGTAAGGGGAATCGGTTATAAATTTGAGGTGGATAAAAGATGAAACTAAAATTAACCCATAAGGTATTTGTGTTTTCACTAGCCCTGGTATCCTTAGTTATAGTCGGGGGAATATATATAAATAACAACTATTTGGAAGACTTTTACTCCAATAGGAGGATAGCCCAGATAAAGGAAGTAAGGGAATTGATATCTAGAGGAGTTCCCACAGAGGAAGAGCTCGATACCTATGCACAAAAATATAATATTACAATAAATATGATGGATAAAATAAATACCAGGCGTATACAGAGATATGAATTGGATAAAAATAATGAGGGGAACAGGATAACCAGACACAGAGGAATGGAGCACTTAGAATATTATAAATTACTTCCAACAGGACAGTTTATAATTCTGAGAATATCCATGGATTCTATAAA
>CAZUGM010000134.1:0-3423 GCA_964619915.1 uncultured Fusobacteriaceae bacterium
TGTAGTTCAAATTAATAATGAAAAATTTCCAGTTCAAATAATTGACGTTGACAATTACAGGTTGGAACGTTCTTTTGAATCTATTGGAAGAGCACTTTATTTTTATGAATTTAATAAACAATTTGTAGGGGTTTGTAAGGTTATTCCAACTTTTTTAAAAGATAATAAAAATTCAGAATGGAATCAACTTTGTGATCTTTGTGAAAATTTAGTAGAATCGGAATCAAAAAAAGAAAAGTGGAAGGTAAAAGGAAAAAATCCAGATATTTTTAAATATCAATTTGGAAAAGAGGATGAAATTGGCTGTCAAATGTTACTAATTACTTTTTATAATAATCTAAATGTTTATATAAGTTTTTCAAATACTCATGCAATTAAAACGTTGAATTTAAGCAGAAATTTATAGTGTATTGATAAAATGTAAAAGCTAGGAAAAATTGAGTTAACTCAATTTTTCCTAGCTTTTTAAATTATGAGACAGCTATCTTCTTTGCTACCTTGGCTACATGTTTCCCCTGGAAATGTGCGATTTTCAGCTCATTTTCCGATGGCTTCCGGCTTCCATCTGCCCCTGCAAGGGTGGTAGCTCCATAGGGAGTACCTCCGGTGATTTCCTCCATATTGAGTATTTCCTGACAGGAGTAAGGAACTCCTACAACAATCATACCATGGTGAAATAGGGTGCTATGAAATGAAGTTATTGTTGTTTCCTGGCCTCCATGCTGTGTGGCTGTAGAAGCAAATACACTTCCTACCTTTCCGATTAGTGTCCCGTCCACCCAGTGTTTTCCTGTCTGGTCCAGAAAACTCCTCATCTGGGAACACATATTTCCAAATCTGGTAGGAGTTCCAAAAATAATGGCATCGTACTCAGAGAGCTCCTCAACTGATGCAACAGGGGCCTCCTGATCTAATTTAGCTCCGGCATTACGTGCAGCTTCTTCAGACATAAGTTCCGGCACCTTCTTAATAGTTACTTCAACCTCGTCAATACTGCGAGCCCCCTGGGCTACGGCTTTTGCCATGGTTTCTACATGGCCGTACATACTGTAATATAGGATCAATATTTTGGTCATCAACATCCTCCTTATTTTTTTATGGATAAAGAAATATCTATAGATATATTGACTAAAAATAAAAAAATCCTTTTAAATTTACGAGGACTAGTTATTAAGGTATAGATGAATATCGAACTCAAGGTGGTGTGAGTAACGAAAAAACACCTTATCTATAAAAAAATTGAAACTAAGAGGGGAGTTGCACCTCTTTTTTTAAAATTCAAATTATCTGGTTTTTATACAGTGGGTAAATGAAAAGTACATATTTAAACCAGTTGTTGTAAAGTTTAGTTAAACTTTTTAAAAATTTGTAAAGTTTTTATAAAATTATTGGTGAAAAGAGTCCAAAAATGATACAATAGTTGGAAAAAAATAAGTGGACAAGCAAGGTGAAAATCCATGCATAATATAAAAGGAGTGAAAAAAAATGAAAAAAGTATTGAGTGTAGTAACGGTATTTTTATTTGTAATAACAATGTTAATATTATTGAAAGCACCAAGAATAGAAACATATGGAGCTGAGTTTGAAATGAAAGGAGATAAGATAAGAAGGATAACAAAAAAAGGTGAAGATTACTGTTATTTAATCTCAGGTATCGGACCAGATTTTAAAAAAATATATGAAAAAAATGGGTATAGATATATTGGAGATAATTCTCTGATACAAGAAAATAAAAAATATAGTTTTTATGAAGTTTACTATTCCCATCAAAATTATAGTCATGCATTTATTAGAGAAAGCGATGGTTTTATTAGTGTAATTAGTGTGAAGGACAACAGATTAAGTGATGTTGATATATTTGCTTCAGAGATATTTGATTTAATAATTAATAATGCACATAGATTTGAAGATTATTCATAATAATAAATATACTGGAGGCAAAAATGAATTATGGAATGTCAAGTAAAGTGAAGATAAAAAGAAATTATATTGTATTAACTTTCATATTAATTATGTATTCGCTTTTATTATTGAACCACCCAGAAAAAACACTTTGGAAAGCAATAGAAACTGCTAAAAGTTTTAACACATATTAGAAGAATAAAAAATTAAATAAAAAGGAGCTTTTAAAATGATAGTTGCAATTGGAGGAATATTTTCAGCAAGTTGTTTAGTATGTAAATCAACAATTTCTATCATAATTAAAATTGTTGCGTCAGAACCAAAAATAGGTGAGCGATTTATTAAATCGCTCACCTATTTGATATATATTCTAAATCCACTAGAACTACTCCCAGTCTGGAAGCAAGATGATCTTGCTTAGATGTTTAGTTTCTTTCCTCTGGATAAAAATTTAAATAAAACCAGAGAAAGAATAGATATAATAGTCAGGATAGTTGAAAGGGCCGCAGCACTTCCAAAACTGTCCCGAATAACTTCTGTATATATAGCAACAGCAATAGTTCCGGTTTTACCGGTATATAATATAATAGATGAACTCAGCTCATTTATAGTTGAGATCCAGCTGAGGATCAATCCGGAGAAAATACCTGGCCCCATCATGATAGCCGTAACCTTGAAGAATGTCTTCATAGGAGAGACTCCTAAGTTTATAGAAGCTTCCTCTATACTGGGGTCTATCTGATGGAGGATAGCTGTTCCCGATCTCACTGTGTATGCTAATTTCCTGATAACATAGGAAACTATAAGGATAAATCCTGTCCCGCTTAGAAGTAGTGGTCTCTTATTAAAGCATACCAATAACCCTATCCCTAGAACCGATCCCGGAATAACATAGGGGAACATAATCAAGATATCCAGGATAGGAGCTAGTCTGTTTTTCTTCTTAAAGATAATATAGGAGAGTATAAGTCCTAATAACAGCATAGCCAATATAGATATAACAGAATATAGGAAGGTGTTATAGATATTGGATGAAAGTTTATTCATAATATCGTAGTAACTGTCCAGACTAAATCCTGAAACAAATAATGGTCCGTTGGTTTTAAGAAACGAAGTATAGATAACAACTAACTGAGGCAGAAATGCTATAAATGATATAACTCCTACAAATATAGTGGCTAAAATTCTTCTGCCAGGTGTAAGGTTGGCTTTTTTAGGCGGCCTGAGAGCATTCATCTTATAATTTTTCCTTGAAATAAGATCTTTCTGAAGAAAAAGGACAATGGCAGAACAGGCTACAACCACAACACTTATAGTACTTGCAACAGTGGCATCTCCACCCATTTCACTCATAAACTCATCATAGATCATAACAGGTAAAACCTTGTATCCTTCACCGATGAGCATGGGAGTACCAAAATCAGCCAGAGAGGTCATAAACACCATAAGAGCTCCAGCGGTGATAGAAGGCATAACCAATGGAAAAGTTACTGTAAATAATCTCTGTAATCTACTCATACC
>CAZUGM010000134.1:3433-6450 GCA_964619915.1 uncultured Fusobacteriaceae bacterium
AGCCTCCTCCAGAGAAGCATCGATACTGTTCAATGCTCCTGAAGTATAGATATATACATAGGGGAAAAATTTTAGGGTGAATACAATTGCTATTCCTGTAAACCCATATATAGTTGGCATAACTATCCCAAAGGGACTCAGCAGGTTAGTGATCCATCCGTTTCGCCCTAATAGCAGGATCCAAGAATATGCTCCGATAAATGGAGGAGATAAAAGGGAGATCATGATAACCAGATCTAAAAAGCCCTTGAAATATATATTGGTTCTACTCATAAAATAAGCTATTGGAATCCCAATCAAAGTTGCAAAGAAAGTTGCAGCAAAACACACTGCTAAACTATGCTTTAACGCATTGAAATAATAGGGTAGGGAAAAGAAATCTATATAGTTTTCCAGAGTTAACTTTCCCGTTGTAGAACTTATAAAACTTTCACTTACAAGTGAAAATGAAGGGTAGATTAAAAATAAAAATATAAGTGCCAGAGATGTTATGGAAATTATATTCCAGAAGTTTAGATGTTTATTTGTCTTCATTAACATTCCTCACTTTTATCAAAATGTTTTCTCTTATCTTCAGGGAAAAGGATCCCGACTTTTTCTCCGATACGTTTAATCCCCATATCTTTAGAAAATACTTTTACCTCTATCTCCTCTTTATTTTCCAATGTGATTTCGTAGGAGACACACTCACCTAAGAATGTAGTCAGAGTAACCTCTCCATTGATAGTCCCGCAATCTGTATCTACAATTAAGGTATCTTCAGGTCTTACAGAAAGAATCTTTGTTTCATCTCCTGTAAGGGCAGTATCATAGATAAAGTTTGAAGTACCTATAAAGTTAGCAACAAATGCATTGGCAGGAGAGGAATATATCTCCTCCGGAGTTCCGATCTGCTGAACTACTCCCCTGTTCATAACTGCAATTCTGTCTGAAACAGCCAGTGCTTCCTCCTGGTCATGAGTTACATAGATGGTTGTGATATCCAATGAAGATTGAAGTTTTTTAATGGTAGCTCTCATCTTAACTCTGAGTTTAGCATCCAGGTTAGACAGGGGTTCATCCATTAAAAGGATCTCAGGATGGATAACGATAGCTCTGGCAAGAGCTACCCTTTGCTGCTGCCCGCCGGAGAGTTCAGCAGGTTCTTTTGTTGCCTGATCTCTCATCTCGACCATATCCAAAGCATTTAAAACTCTTTCCTTTATCTCTGCTTTAGAGACCTTCCTGGCTTTTAATCCGTAAGCTACATTATCAAATACACTCATATGAGGGAAGATAGCATAGTTTTGAAAAACCATTCCTATATTTCTTTTATGAGCAGGAGTATTGTTTATTTTATTCCCGCTTATGAAAACATCTCCAGAAGTGATGTTGTTAAATCCTGCAATCATCCTCAACAGGGTAGTCTTTCCACAGCCGGAAGGTCCTAGGAGGGTAAAAAATTCTCCTTTTTTTATATCTAAATCAGCTCTATGAACAGCTATAAAATCATCGTATTTCTTAGTTATATCTTTAATATTAACACCCATTTTTCTATCTTACTCCTTTCCTGAAACTATATTTTTCCATCTTTTTACTATTGTCTTTTTACTTTCTGAAGCCCATCCAAAATCATAGTCAACTAACTTGATCTCTGAAAGAGGCAGTAAACCTTCTGGAGCAGCAACATCGTTTCTTACTCCTCTGATCTTAAAATCACTAGCTAAAGTCTTTTGAACTTTTTCACTTACTATATAATCTAAGAATAATTTAGCATTTTCTTCATTGACAGCGCCTTTTATTAAAGCGGCAGCATCAGGAACAGCAGAGGTACCCTCAGATGGATATACTATTCCTAAATGCCCACCGGCGTTTTTATATTTGATAGCTCCTTTTTCATGAGCTAATCCAATAGAATATTCCTTATCTACGACACCTTTAGGAACACCAGAAGAACTTCCTAAAATTTTACCATCTAAATTAGTTACAAATTTCTTAATGAAATCAAATCCGGCTTCAGTATCTTTTCCAAAAGCAGTCAATAAAGTAGCTGTGATAGTGTAAGAAGATCCAGATTTAACAGGAGAAGCCATAGCAACCTTCCCTTTCCATTTAGGATCAGCTGCATCAGCCCAAGAAGTAGGGATATCATCTCCATTTACAAGATCAGTATTATAGATGACAACCATAGGTAACAATGCAAAACCAAACCATTTATCTTCAGGATCTCTGAATAAAGGGTCTATTTTATCGTGACTTGCAGTTTTGTATGGTGCAAAATATTCTTTAAATGAGTTAAGAGATTCAGCTCCACCGCCCCAGATAACATCTCCCAAAGGATTTTCACTTTCAGCTTGGATTCTCTTAAGTATTTCTCCAGTTCCTGCTCCAACGACATTAACCTTTATTCCTGTTTCTTCAGTAAAACTATTTGTAATAGTAGTTAAAAGTTGAGATGGGTGTGATGAGTACACAGTCACCTCATTGCTCTTAGCATCAGTTTCAGTAGTTTTTGTTTCTTCTTTCCCGCAGGCTACAGCCAGTAGAAGTGCCAGTGCCAGTACTAATTTTAAAATTTTCATATGTTTCCTCCCCAGTATTGTTTTATAATAAGTCTAATAGTTATTTTTTTAGACAATTACATTAAATGATATCAAATTTAATTGGTGATTGCAATTGAATATCTTACTTTAGCTTAACTATATTTTAATTTTATCTTAACTAGATCTCGATCTTTACATTTTTCCTAAAACTATATTTAGATAACCGTATAAATAATAGCAAATTCAGGTATCTAATACAAAATCGAGAAAAGAAGGGAAAAACACCCATTAGGATCCACTGAGGGATATTTGGAATAATCAGATAAAAAAAGTAATGGGAAAATGATCACTATTAAGAGAGGTTATTTTTATGTTATACTCTTTATAATTTAGAAAATTTTTTATAGAAGATGATGAAGGAGAATTAAAATGAAAAAAAGACCTACATTGGTTATTATGGCGGCAGGTATGGGAAGTAGATATGGAGGCTTAAAG
>CAZUGM010000135.1:0-6368 GCA_964619915.1 uncultured Fusobacteriaceae bacterium
ATGTGGTTTTTAAACTCTCAAGGAATTGATAACTTTCCCTACGATTTTGATATGGGAAGAGGTCTGGCAGTGACATTTTCAACAAGTAAATTAGATATAGAACCCTATAAATTTAAAGGATTAAACAAGAAAATAATTGCTGATTTTGATAGTTTATTGAGAACAAATAAATTTTTCAAACCAGATAATCCACAACTTTTTTCTGTACAGGCAAATCCTAAAGAGGCTACCAATAAAATCCCTGTTTTACGTGGTGAGATAGTTAAGGGGGAGCCTAAATCCATATGGCAGGTTGCTAAATCAGGTTTAATAGAAGCGAAAGAAAATAATCCTTTTCAATTTAATATCCTTATATCCGGTAGGGGGACCAACAAGCTTCATGTAAAGGTCAGATTTTTTGATGATGAATACAATGAAGTAGGAGTTAGTTATGTTATTGCTCCCAAAGAAGAGTTTTTCTTTGATGAAATGAATTTCTATGGTGAGTACATAACACCACCAAATGCCAAATTTATGAGACTTGATCTACTTTCTTTTCAAAACACTAACCAAAAAAATTATTGGTGGATACATGACTTAAATATAACGGATTTAGAGGAATACAAGAAAGAAAATGTATTCACGATAAACCCAAAAGGAGAAATTGGAGAAAAGGGAAGTTTATATGTAAGGACCCTTGTTTCTAAAAAAGGCGGCAGGTTAGAGTTAAAAAATGGTGACGACAGCATCGAAATAAATACCAATGATAGTATAAACAGATTTAAGTGGATAGAGGTTGATAATTTTGAAATAAAGGATAAAAACTTAAAGATATTTAATCGAAAAGGGTTCAATGCTGTTAATGCACTTGTATTTCTATCGGAAGAAAATAAAAAAAATTATACCTTTTCTACAAATACAATCATAGAAAGAGGAAAGGTCTTTATGGCCTTAGAGGGAGAAGATGCTTTTCAGTATGAAGGAAATATCCAAACTGAAAGACGCTATCCAAGACTGAGCGGCGGTAGAGCAATACGGAGTCAATCTGGAATTTTGAAAAAAGAGGTTGAAATATTAAAGGATAAGGACTATCGAATCAGTATGAACATAGAAGCAAACCCTGAATATAATGGTACCCTTACTTTTAAAATGAGTAACAACAAAGAAAAAATAAAGAAAATAATCTCCACAAAAGACCTTAAACGAACTTCAGATGATCCTGATACTGTAATTATCTCAGAGCCTTTAGATGAAGAGTTTCCCAGAAAATATAAAAAATTAAAAGATACACTTCCTTATTATCAGGAGGTCCAATTAGATCCTTTAAATATTCCTAAAGGAAAATATACATTAGAACTCCTCTTTGATTCTAAAGTTCCAACAATGAGTCATTTAAGGGATATACATAAATTTGATCCAAAAGAAATCAAAGAACCTGATTTTTTTGAAGATATATTTCAAGAAAATTGCAGCGAGTGCGAGTCTATCGATCAAACAATGATGAGGAATGAAATTAAGGGGGATCTGCTTTATATGGAATTTGATCCCACCTGTTCATGTGACTGGTATGTATATGCCTCTAATATGATGGGTGTTGAATCCATGAAGGAATACCTGATATCTTATGAAGCTAGATCAGAAATAATTAAAAAGAGGCACGCTAAGGTCGTGTTTTTAAATCGTGAAAAGGAAATAAAACACGTTCAATATATATATGAAGTTGAAGAGCGATTCAAGGAAAGATGGAATAAATATGAACAATTATTTACTGCACCTGAGGAAGCTGAATATATGCAGCTCCAGATATGGTCTAGAGGAGATAAGAAAGAACTGGGTACTTTTCAGATGAAAAACTACCAAATACTTCCATACGATGAACTTATAGCTTTGGATACCCTTTATATAGAAGAAGTAGGGGATCTGGAGTTATTCACTCCTAAAAGCACTGAAGTCGGTCTTTCCTATAAAAAAATTGATACTATGAAAAGAGATTTTTTTCTGGATAACCCTAACAACGAAAGGATAGTGGTATCCTATGGAGAATCTCCTAATCCTCTTTGGAGAGAATCTTTAGACGGTCAAAGGGTAACAAGAGTCATCAATGGAGTAGGAGCGGCATTTATAACCAGTAAGAGCGGTGACGGAAGTATAGAAGTTGTTTTAAGAAAAGTTTATTACCTTGGAATACTGCTATTGATAATAAGTATAGTTTTATTTTTAGGTCTTATTATACATATTTATATCAATAATAGGAGGAAAGAAAATGAAGAAACTAGTGATAGTAACAACTCAAGAAAGAAAAATTGAATATGACAAAATACTAGGTTTTTTCTCATATAAAATATTCTCTTTAGATGAAGTTTTAGGGGAAGAAGAAGGAAATGCAGTTATTATAGATTCTATGTCAAAACAAGATTCTATAGAGGTAGCTAACAAATTTAGAAAGATAAATAATGCTATTCCTATTCTTATATTTACCGACTATAACCAACTTTTAACAACAAAAGAAATATCTTTGATAGAAGGAACTGGGCAGGTGAGGACACACACAGTTAGTAAAGGTGATGGGAGTAAGCTTATAGAACTTCTAAACACCCTGATAGATCCTGATTTTGCAAGTGAAATATTTAAACTTTCAGTTATAGTTCCCCTCTACAATGAAGGGGAGAGGTTTGAACATGTATTAAACTTTGCAGATAAATTAAATAATTTTTTAGAAGAAAGCTACAGGAACTCTAAAATTTATTTTATAAATGACGGAAGCATCGATGACACAAAAAAACTTACAAATAAATTATTAAAAAGGTTCACTGAAAAGAGCAGTTATATCAGTGATTTTGGATTTTTAGGACTTAAAGACTTAGAGAAAAACACAAGAAAAGCAGGTACTTATATCGAAGGAATAAAAAGTGTTGAAGGTGACATAATTATTATAGTAGATGGAGACGACTCATTCTTTATTGAAGATATCGCAAAGATAGTTAATATACTTCGAGCTGGCTACTACGATGTAGTGGCTGCCACTAAAGATAAAAGTGCAGAAAACAGACCTTTTATCAGAAAATGCCTTAGTTTTGCAAAACGTTGTATCACAAAACCGTTACTGCCAAAGGGAGTCTATGATCCTCAAACCGGACTCAAGGGGCTAAGAGGGGAAGCGGCAAAATATATTCTTCCCCACCTCAGTGTCACTAGGGAATTAGCTATAGACCTTGAAATGATGTATATCTGCAAACAACTTAATTTCCGGACAATACAACTCCCGGTAAGGTGTATAGATAGAGAAGGATCTCATATAAATATACTCAAAGATTCTTTCAAATATTTAGTTAACATTGTAGGTATACTTAAAAACAAAACGAATAAAGTAAAAATAGATAGATAAATAAAAATCCTTTCAAATGAAAAGTTCAATAAATTTAATGATTAAGGTGAATAATCTTTTAGCAGAGGAGGATATACAATGAAAAAAGAAACTTCAGTACTTTTTATACTTCCTTTAAAGATGTTTATATATACTATTCTTTTTAGCTTTTTAACTTATGGGTTTATTTATAAATTTTCAGAAGAAAATTTTAGAAGAGAGATAAGAGAAAATGCTATGTCACTTTCTACTACAGCAGATTGGGCACTTATTCCTTTATTGAGTGAGGGGGAAGGACGCGAAGATGCTATAGACAGACTCTTTGAAAAACTAACAACAAATAGTATGGTAAAAAAACTTAGGATCTATGATGAAAATTCTAAAATATTATTTTCTAATAATAAGGATGAACAAGGTTTTAATATAGACGGGGACTTTATTAAACCCATTATAAAAGAGGGGAAGCTGATTAAAAAAGATGAAAATTTTAAAGAGTCTATCTATCAAATAGCTATACCTCTAAAGGATAAGGCTTTAATTGCAAGTGATACAGATGAAAAAAAATGGATACTTTATGTAAAAATGGATTTTCAAAGAGAGCGTATTGCACATTATAGGTTTCAAATATTAATTTTTGCGGTAATCGGCTTCTTTTTAATCTTTCTGCTAATAATCAATAACTCCCTGATTAAACATTATATTTTAGATCCGATTCTTCAAATGAAAAAAGGCCTAACAAGGGTAGCAGAAGGCAAGTATGATCAAGTTATACCAATAAAAAACGAAAAGGAAGTAAATGAGCTCATAAGAGTATTCAATCAAATGGTCCATAACATAAAAAAAAGTAATGAAGTTCTAGAAGAAAATAGAAAAAACGCAGAAATACTGGTAGAAGCTAAAGGAGCATTTTTATCTAATATGACCCATGAATTGAGAACACCGTTAAACTCCGTCATAGGGTATTCTGAACTACTTTTAGAGGAAGAAGAAGATAAAGAAAAAAATAATAAGTTAAAAGCCATCATCGAATCAGGAAAACATCTTCTCAGTATAATAAACAACATCTTGGATTTTTCTAAGATAGATGCAAAAAAATTAAAACTTTCAGAAAAGATTTTCGATATCCGAAAGACATTAAAAAATATAGAGGATCTTTTTAAAATACACTCTTTTCAAAAGGGAGTAGATTTTAAGATAAACATAGAAAAACCTTTTCCTGATTATTTAAAAGGGGATGAAGGAAGAATAAAACAAATACTTATAAACCTCATATCCAACTCTTTTAAATTTACAGATAAAGGAAGTATCACCCTAAATGTTTCGTATAAAAAAGATAGATTATTTGTCGATGTTTTAGACACAGGTCAGGGTATAAAAGAGGAGTCTCTTTCTAATATATTTAATTCATTTGAACAGGTGGATGTACATCATAAAGGGACAGGCTTAGGACTTTCTATAACAAAGGCATTGTGCGAGCTTATGAATGGAGATATTGCAGTAAGCAGTAAAGTAGGAGAAGGGACAAAATTTTCTTTTAATATATTGATATCTGTAGGTATCCCAAAGAAAAAAGATGGTTTATATAACCTAAAAACATTAGATCAAGTATTTTTACCAGAATCAAATGGTCAAAATAAAAGGAAATTTAAGATCCTTGTGGCCGAAGATATAGAGGATAATCAACTGGTTCTTAGTATGATGTTGAAAAAATTAGATGTGGATATTGATTTTGCAGATAACGGTAAGATTGCTCTAGATTTATTAAGAAAGAACAAATACGATCTTTTTCTTTTAGATATCCAAATGCCGGTGATGAATGGTTTAGAGGTCTTAGCTGAGCTAACTTCAACAGGAGAAATAGAGAATATCTATGTAGTAGCACTGACAGCCTATTCCCTCAATGCTGAAAGAACTAAGATTTTAAGTGCCGGGGCAAAAGGAATTCTAACTAAACCTTTGAGTAAAGATCAGTTAAGAGGGGTTGTATCTTATAGAATGAGTCAAAAAAGGAGCTAAGATGAGTATAAAAAGATCAGTACTTAAATATCAGGAAAAAATATTTCCATTCTTAGATATAGGATTAAATGGAGTTAACTACCTCTTTCATGTATTTTGCAGCTGGTACGTAACTCAGCAGGACTATGGTACATTAAATGCTCTTTTAAGTATTTTAGCCATCCTTCTTGTGGCAGGGATTTCTTTTCAAACTTATACGGCAAAGGAAGTTTCTCAAAATGGTGTAACTGCCAAAAAAATATATAAAGTAGGGTTTATATACATAGGTCTGCTGACTGGAGTGTTTTTAATTTCAATCGAGCATATTTTAAATTTTACAAGATCCTCCTACACTTCCCTAGGTCTTTTATATTTAGTATTTTTTCTAAATTTATTTCTTAGTATCCTAAGAGGGGTTTTCCAGGGAGAAAAACAATTTTTTAACTTAAATATGAATTTTTACATTGAAGGTTTGGTAAAAGTATTTTTCGTAATCCTTCTATTACCCCGATACAATCGTATTGATATAGTACTTTTGGGGCTTGTTTTCGGTATGGGAGCAGGAATAATACACGGGATATTAAAACTTAAGATAGGAACATTAATAGTAAGGAATCAAAATAAAATAGTTCCAGTGGCCAGAAGTTTAGGAATAATTTATCTTTCCAACTTCTTTATCTATTACTATACATCTATGGACATGTTTATATTTAATTATAAACTTCATGAGATCTCTGGGATATATGCTGTAGTTCTCAGATACAGTCAGATAATTCTTTTGATTTCCTTTAGTCTGATCACTGTATTTATACCAAACCTTAGCTCTGATGTAAAAAACAGACCAAAATTTAATTTGAAGGTAAAAAAGTATTTTATGCTCCTTGCAGGAATTCAATTTATTTTGTTAATAACTTATAAAACTATACTACCTATTTCAGTTGAATATTTATTTGGAACAAAGTATTTAGAAGCAGCAGACTACCTATTTATGGGAAGTATTATGTACTGTATGCTTGTAAACAGCTTTTAC
>CAZUGM010000136.1:0-3060 GCA_964619915.1 uncultured Fusobacteriaceae bacterium
AATCAGGAGAGAAGTCTAAAGTTTCTATATCAAAAAACCTTAAATTCTTTTCAATACTGGCAAGTAATTTTTTAAAAGCTTTATAATCAGCTCCTACTGCACTAATTTTTATATCTATTTTACCAATACTTGGCTTATCATTTTCCACTTTATTTTTACTTCGTGCTTTTCTTTCAGTATCCTTACTATCTTCACTATAACTTATATCTATACTAGTCAAAAGAAGATCTTGATCTTTTATGATTTTTTCTATCAACAAAAATAATTCAACATCTCCTATTTTACTTGGAAGCATTACATCTATTTTATCCTTATCAAATACCGGGTGGAGAAGTTCATCGATCTTGCTGAGTTTTATCCTTCTGATCACTTCCTCTGAATCTATTTTATTTTCATTGTAGAGATCCATGGCTATCTTTATCATGGCCATTCCGGTTCTTTTTCCGGTTCTGGTCTGTAGGAGCCAGAGTTTTCTATTCTCCACTGTGAATTCCATATCCTGCATATCTGTATAATGATCTTCCAATATTGCCTGAATCCTATAGAGGTCTTTGTATACTTCAGGCATGAGTTCCTCCAGAGATGGATGGGTTCTTCTTCTGTCCTCCATGGAGATGTTGTTTCGGACTGCCCACTCAACAGATTCTTTTTTAGTTATTTGCCAAGGGGTTCTGACCCCTGCCACTACATCTTCTCCCTGGGCATTTATAAGAAATTCCCCGTTGAAATAATTTTCACCGGTAGCGGCATTTCTTGTGAAGGCTACCCCGGTAGCAGAATCAGAACCGGTATTTCCATAGACCATAGACTGCACATTTACTGCAGTTCCCCAATTAGATGGGATACCTTCGATGGCTCTGTAGGTGATGGCTCTGTCGTTCATCCAGCTCCTGAATACAGCCAATATAGCCAGCCATAGCTGTTCATATGGATCCTGAGGAAATTGGATACCCATTTGTTCATGGATGATATCTTTAAACCTGCTCACCAATATTTTTAAATTTTCCACATTAAAATCTAAATCAGTTTTGATCTTTAAATCCTTTTTATAACTGCCGATTATCTTTTCGAAGGGGTTGATATCCTCTTTGGATTCAGGTGTCATTCCCAGGACCACATCTCCATACATCTGAATAAATCTTCTGTAGGAATCCCAGGCAAACCTCGGATTGTTGGTGATGGCAGCTAATCCTTCCACTATTTCGTCGTTGAGTCCCAGATTTAAAACTGTATCCATCATCCCAGGCATAGACTGTCTGGCTCCGGATCTGACTGAAAATAGGAGGGGGTTTTTAGAATCTCCGAATTTTTTACCTAAGATATCTTCAACTTCACGAATTCCGTCTTTTACGTCGTTCCAGATAGAATCCTTTAGGGCTTTTTCCCCGAACTCAGTATAAAAATTACACATCTCAGTAGTCAGCGTAAAACCAGGAGGTACTGGAACACCTATCTTGGCCATCTCAGCCAGATTGGCCCCCTTTCCTCCCAGTAAATTTTTGAGTTCTGCTCCACCATCGGCTTTTCCATTACCGAACCTATAAATTTTACCCATACTAAATACCTCCCTTATTTTTAAACTAAAACCTTATTATAATTTCTAAAAATATAACCAATAAAATATTTTTTGCTGCTTTTCAGCTTTATCGATAGATAATATTATTTACTCCTTTATTTGATCTTTACCTACAAAATAAAAGAAGAGCAGAAAAAAATCTGCTCTTTTGTAAGACCGTGTTAAAATGCCTCCATTGTATCTCCATAAATAGTTCTGCTGCCTACTATAATTGTACTGACATCGGAAAGGTCACTTATCTTATCTCCCACTTTGACAGTTTTCTCTTTGTTATCCAAATAGAATTCCTTCCGTCCGATATATATATCCCCATTTTTATAAATCACGACTAGCATAATAATCACCGCTTAAAAAAATATTTTGTTATTTCAAAGAATACTGTATTTTATACAGTTTTCCTTTTAATATTTAAATATATACTTTTAGTTGGGGTATTTATAAGAAAAAGTGACAGGAAATAAAAAAAGAGAGAGTATACATTGTTAGGATGTCTGTGTTTTAATAGGGAGGGAATTATGGAGGCAAAAAATAGCAGGGAGACGGGAAAAGCTGTGACTGTCTTTATACGGATAAGTTTTATAGCAATACTTTTTATATGGAGTTTTCTAATAATAAAGCCTCTTTTTATGATTACCCTATGGGGAATAATAATAGCAGTGTCGAGTTTACCACTCCATAGAGGACTTACAAAAATATTAAGAGGAAGAGATAAACTATCGGCGATATTATTGGTGCTTACAGGTTTGGTGTGTATGATCTTACCTGTGATCTTATTTATGGATTCCACAATAGAAAGTTTGGGAAAGATAGCTGGGGATTTAAAGGCCGGAACACTGACAATACCTCCGGTCAGTGAAGAGGTAAAAGAAATTCCAATACTGGGTGAAAAAATAGCAGAACTGTGGACATTGTTCAGAGGCGATTTGAGAGATATAATTGAAAAAATTGCTCCCCAACTTCAGATATATGCTCCTAAAATTTTAGGAATAGTTTCATCGTTGGGGATAACCATAGTTCAATTTATCTTTTCCATATTGATAGGAGGAATATTTCTCCTGAATGCAGAGGTTTCCAGCAGGGGAGCCGGTAAAATCTTTAAAATATTGATAGGGGAATTTGTTGAAAATTTTCATGAGATAGCGGCAGGAACCATAAGAAGTGTCGTTCAGGGAGTTGTAGGGATAGCGATAATTCAGGCTGTTTTTGCAGGGATAGGGATGGTCGCAGTAGGGGTTCCAGGTGCAGGGATATGGAGTATACTGGTTATGATCCTGGCTGTGATTCAACTGCCGCCAATGATAATACTGTTACCGATAGCTGTATATGTATATTCTGTACAGACTATAACCATAGGGATCCTGTACATAATATGGACCCTGTTTGTAGGAGTTGTAGATAATATATTAAAACCATTTCTCTTAGGAAGAGGTGTGGATATTCCCATGTTGGTAATTCTTTTGGGATCTTTAGGGGGGATGCTTACC
>CAZUGM010000136.1:3193-6355 GCA_964619915.1 uncultured Fusobacteriaceae bacterium
ATGGAATAATCGGACTTTTTGTTGGACCTGTAATTTTAGCTTTGGGGTATAAGTTTATAGTGGCGTTGGTGGAAAAAAATGAGATGAAAAATACAAATTAGGGGTAATTCATAAATTATCCATACAAAATAAATATTGGGGGACAGGATGAAATTTTTTACATTTGAATATGAAGGATTGGAACAGATAGGTATATTAACGAGGGATGGGAAAAAAATAATACCCATAGATGAGGTTGAGTTGAGTCAGGAATTTTTTGATATGAATGATTTTATAGAAACCCATGAGAAAAGTGATATAGAAAAACTGGACAAACTCTGGAGGGGAGAGAAAAAAGCGGATATATACTATGATTTTGATAAGATCTTAGTGTTGGCTCCTATTCCTCTGCCCCTCCACGATGTTATATGTGTAGGTTTGAACTATAAAGATCACATAAAAGAGACGGTATCGGAGTTAAATCTGAAAAATGAACTCCCTATAAATCCTGTAATATTTAGTAAGAGGGCAAGGCATGCAGGTGGTACCGAGGCTGTAATACCACTCCATGATGATATCACAAAAAAATTAGATTATGAGGTGGAATTAGGGGTGGTGATAGGTAGGGAGACGTCTAAAATCGTGAAATCACAGGTAAAAAATAATATCTTTGGATATACAATTATGAACGATATATCTGCCAGGGACCTTATGGTCAAACATCAGCAGTGGACTATCGGGAAGGGATTAGATGGGGCTGTGGTCATGGGACCGTGCATCGTCCACAAAGATTATATAGATTATCCGGTGAGATTAAATATATCTGCAAAGATAAACGGGGAACTGAGACAAACTTCCAATACTGAAAATTTTATATTTGATATAGATGCCTTGGTCTCAGATATATCAAAGGGGGTGACCTTGGAAGCGGGAGATATAATCTCAACAGGAACTCCGGCAGGGGTAGGGATGTCCTTTGATCCGCCTAAATATCTAAAAGACGGAGATGTCATAGAGTGTGAAATAGAGAAAATAGGAGTATTGAAAAACACCGTGAAGGGGTAAACTTTTGCAGGGTAAAAATTATTTAAACTGATATAAATTATAAAAGAAGAAAAACGATTAGATCTGAAAAATGGATTTAGTCGTTTTTTTATAGAGTATGGTATAATAGATATAAAATTATTAAATTAGCGAAGTTCATTTGCTAATTAGAAAAGTTGGAGGTAAAGATGAAAAAATTTAACTATATGGAAATGACGAATGACGGATATAAGATTACTTGCGGTATAGAAAATGAAGTGATGTGTAATATATATGTCTGTGTAAAAGAGGGCGTAGCTGAAAAACTAGCCAAGGAACTATCTGAGAAAAGAATGAACGCAGGGATGGAATGGGAACTGTATGATTTTGAGGAAGAGAATGGAAATAAGGGAATAGGATATACATTTAACGCCGAAGAAGAAGAGATAGATTTTGAAGCCATGGTAGAGCTATGCCATATCAATGACTTTAACTGTGTATATGAGATGGAAGCTCCCAACGGAGATTTAGAGATGTATGAAGAAAAGATCGAGGAAGAGTTCGGGGAGTTCTTTGATGAAAAGTTTGAAGAGATTGAAGAGTTAGAGGAGCAGATAGCCAAGGAAACTAATAAATAAAAGTAAGATTTATATTTATATTTAGATTTAGATTATAAAATCTATAACTAAAAAAGTTTGATTACACATAGTGGTTTAAAAGACAGTCTTTAGCAGAGATAGATTTTTTTGATAGGGGGGCTTGTAGATGATTATAAAAAAACCGATGGAGACCGATGTTTCTAAGTTACAAGATTTTTTGGAGTTAGTTATCTCTGATACCTCTAAAAAAGAGGGGGGAGAAGAGGAAGAATTTATTTTAGAAGAGGTTCGTGGCAAGATGAAGGTTTTGAAGAACTATCTACAACACCCAGATAAAGATACCAGTTTCTTAATTGCCGTAGATGGAGAACAAATAATAGGTACAATATCTTCGAGCTTTTGCAGGGGTAAAATTTTAGAATTTTTGGGGAATAGAGTTGAAAAAGAGTTTCAAATTGGAACTGTCTACATCCATCCTGACTATCAAAGAAAAGGGGTGGCTGTAAGCCTTCTAAATCGGATGAATGAGATATTAAAGGGGAAGGGAATAAAAGAATTCTATTTGGACAGCGGATATTTAGAAGCCCAGAAATACTGGAAAAGAAAGCTGGGAGCTCCTTTATTTGTGAAAAAAGATTACTGGGAAGAAGGAATAGATCATATGATATGGAAGAGCGGTTTAGGTTAAAAATAAGCTGATCCTAATATTTTAGCCACCTAGATGATAGGTGGCTAATTTTATGAGAAAAAGTGTTGACAAAGTTGGCAAAGAGGTATATACTTCATCATAAGTTAGCAATCTAATCTAATGAGTGCTAACAACTGGCTGATTGGAGTGGTGAAGATGATTACAGATAGAGAAAAGCTAGTGTTGGGAGCGATAATTGACTACTACCTGACTTCAGGAGGGACAATAGGTTCCAGGACATTAGTAAAAAAATATAATATAGAGTATTCATCGGCAACCATTAGAAATGTAATGGCTGATCTAGAAGATTTAGGTTATCTGTCCAAGACCCATACGTCATCGGGAAGGATACCTACAGATCTTGGATATAAATTTTATCTTTCGGAACTCCTTAAGATAGAAAAATTATCCAGACAGGAGATGGAAAAAATACATCAGATATATGATGAAAAGATCGGAGAGTTTGACGGGATACTGAAAAAGACTTCTAACCTGTTATCCAAATTAACATCCTATGCAGGAATAGTATTGGAACCCAGCATAAGTCATGAGACGATAAAAAAAGTTGAACTGGTCCATGTAACCGACTATATGGCTATGGCTGTAATAGTCATGGATGACTCTACAGTAAGAACGAGAAAGATTCATTTTGAAAATCCGATAAATGAGACAGAGTTAAAAAAGATATGTATAAAATTAAATGAAAAATCATCTAAAGGTGAAGTACAGACCTTTGAGATAGAGGATTTTGTAAAGGAAAAAGGAAACCCGGTGCTGGAATCTATATCGGATAAAGTATATCAGGATATGGAAGGTGAATTTTTTATAAATGGTGCTTTTATTCCGTAAGTAAACTTATTGACCAGAATGTGA
>CAZUGM010000137.1:0-6343 GCA_964619915.1 uncultured Fusobacteriaceae bacterium
TTCCAGTAACCCTTCCGTGTAATTTTTTATGGCTGTATATCGACTGATTTTTTTCACTGCCCCGGCTGCATTACCCGCAGGCTCGCCGCCAGCTGCTCAGGAAGTTGCTCCGTATAGATTTGAATAATTTTAAAAAAATCGTAGGAGGTGTTCTTTTGAAAAAAAATTTAATATTATTAGGGATAATAGTCATAATCCTTTCTTTAGCAGCAAATGTTTTTTTTAATAAAAAGGATTATAGCGGAACGTATAAGGGAGTATATTGGAAGGGAAGCATCTATATGCCATTCACCCCTATAACAATGTAATTAAAAACCGGGGTGTTTTAAAGGGGATAGGTGGAAATTCAACTCTCTTTGAATTTCTAACTGCTTTAGGTGTAGAGTTTAAAAACGGAGTCCCTCAGAAGATGGATGTGAGATACGGCTTCCATTCTAACGGAGGATGGAAGGGAAACTATAATGCCATTGAAAATTACCTTATCGGTAAAAATGCCAATGAACTTAGATCATTGATCGATTGGTCTTCCAATAGGTATTCAGAAAGTATAAATAAAAATAATTATTTTGGAATAGATCTCACTGCCGGTGCAACTAAAACTGTTCAAAATTCATTTGACGGAATAGCAGGAGCTACAGTGCGGATGTCGCGGGAAAACACTTCTTATATGGCTGCTTTGGTAGAAGCCGGTATTCTTCATGAAGAAGATGTTGTTAAAGGCCGTTTTTAAAAAAATATAAAAGACCTATAAAATTTTTTACTTATTTCATTGTCAAATTAAAGGTAATTTTTTGGATTTTACCCTAAAATACTTCGTGGGGTGTTTTCCAGCCTGGAGGTTTTCCCGGTCTGTTGTTAAGTTCCTTTTCATCATCAAATAGCTCCTCTTTAACTGTTCTATAAATTCACAATAAAATCATAAAATAAATATTATTGTATTTTTTTTTTAGTGTTGACAATAATATCATATTTATGTTATCATTATTGAAATTTATAACAATAATCAATAACTCATATAAGCTAGAAATATGGTCTAGTGTCTCTACGGTTAACCTCAAATTAACCTCTATGGTTGAAAAGTAACGACAGAAGTCTATACTCTTCAAACATAGTTTTTGTAGAGGGAGACTACGGTCTTTTTTTTTATACTTTTTTGAAAGATATAATTAAAAATACAGTTCGATCATAATAAAAAATTAGCTTTTTATCACTTTAATTTCAATAGAATCAGGAGGTTTATTTATGTTAAACGGAAAAATAATCAAAGAAGCAATTACATTTGACGATGTATTATTAGTACCACAAAAATCAGAGGTCTTACCCCACGAGGTATCATTAAAAACAAATTTAACTAAAAAAATCACCCTAAACATCCCATTTTTGAGTGCTGCTATGGATACTGTTACAGAATCTAAGATGGCAATTTCCATGGCACGTCAAGGGGGATTAGGGTTTATCCATAAAAATATGTCCATCGAAGACCAGGCTGCTGAAATAGATAAGGTTAAAAGAAATGAATCTGGGATGATTACAAATCCTATCATTTTACACAGAAACTCTATCTTAGCTGATGCAGATAAGATCATGGCTACCTACAGAGTTTCTGGTTTACCCATTGTAGAGGATGACGGGACATTGGTAGGAATAATCACAAATAGAGATTTAAAATACAGGAAGGATCTGAGCCAAAAAGTAGAGGAGATCATGACCTCTGAAAACCTTATTACAGCCTCTATTGGAACTACTTTAGAGGAAGCTAAGGAAATCTTATTAGAAAACAGAATTGAAAAGTTACCTATCGTAGATAGTGAGAATAAATTAAAGGGACTTATAACTATAAAGGATATAGATAATCTGGAAGAGTATCCAAATGCCTGCAAGGATATGAAGGGAAGATTAAGAGTCGGAGGAGCCGTTGGAATTGGAGCAGACACAATGGAGAGAGTAAGTGCATTGGTAGAAGCCGGTGTTGATATCATCACTGTGGATTCAGCCCATGGGCACTCGCAAGGTGTACTTAATATGATAAAAACTATCAGAGCTGAATTTCCTGAATTGGATATCATCGGAGGAAATATAGTAACAGCCCAGGCTGCCATTGATCTGGTAGAAGCTGGAGCCACTGCTGTAAAAGTAGGAGTAGGACCTGGTTCTATCTGTACTACCCGTGTTGTAGCAGGAGTAGGAGTTCCCCAGCTTACTGCTGTCAATGATGTCTATGAAGTTTGTAAAAACTTAGAAGTAGGAGTTATCGCCGATGGTGGAATAAAATTATCTGGAGATATTGTTAAAGCTCTAGCTGCTGGTGCAGACTGTGTAATGGTAGGAGGATTGCTTGCCGGTACCGAGGAAGCTCCAGGAGAAGAAGTTATCTTTAACGGTAGAAAATTTAAAGTATATGTAGGTATGGGATCTATGGCTGCTATGAAAAGAGGATCTGGAGACAGATATTTCCAAGGGAAGGCTAAAAAATTAGTTCCTGAAGGAATTGAAGGAAGAGTTGCCTTTAAAGGTGCATTATCTGATGTTATATTCCAACTTTGCGGTGGAATCAGAGCCGGTATGGGATACTGTGGTACTCCTACAATAGAAGTTTTAAAAAGAGATGGAAAATTTGTAAAAATCACAGGATCGGGATTAAAAGAATCTCATCCACATGATATAAATATTACAAAGGAAGCTCCTAACTACACAACATAGGATGAAAGTATAAGATAAAAGCCAAGCTTAAAGCTTGGCTTTTTTTAATACAAGAGATATTAATCAATATTCCTTGTTAAAAATGTATATTTTTAACACTGACCAACTTACCCCTTATACCACACATAAAATGACCCGAATTCTACCAGATATTCAATGATTCCCTGGTCTTCAATAGATTCTAGCATGTCAATTACCTCTTCGGGATCTGCTTTTAAATTTTCCATGATACCTTCCACCAGATCCGGCTGGGTCATCTTAAAGAAATACTCTAAAAACTCCAGGGGTCTGTCAAAGGTATCCAGGTTATTTGCTATCTCTCTCAATTTAGTTTCATCCAGATCAGGTGTCTTCTCAGCTATATAGATAAACATCTTTGACAGACACTCCATCTGATCCTCATCTATCTTATCTGCTATATCCTCTAAAAAATCAGCGGCTCTTTCTTCGTTCCAAAGTTTTTTTAATTCTTCCTTTAAGTTTTCATAGTTATTTTTTTCCATCTTTTCCTCCATAATTTATTCTTTTTCTTATTCTATCATAAATTTTTCTAAAAATTATATATATTTAATATTATTCATCTTCCCCATTAAAATCAAAGGTTTTATAAAAATAAACTAAAAAAAAATAAAAATTTTTAATTATTTTTTGACAACCCTTCATAAAAATGTTATTGTTGTATCAATAAAAAAAACAAACAAAAAATGGAGGCCATAATATGAGATCAATAATTAATATTTCTATAGCTATAATAATAATAATTATAACCATAATAAATAATATTAGTTGTGATCTTTATAGTACGAATTCCACCAATTTTTTTTAAAACGACAGTTTTTTTAATAAGATTAATTATTCAGGAAAAGTATTATAGAAGCAGCTAATATTGTTAGCTGCTTCTTTTTTTATAAAAAAATAACAAATTTAGGAGGTTATAGAGATGATAGATACTAAAAAAATATGGATGAATGGTAAGATGATCGATCACGACAACGCTAAGGTTCACGTTTTATCCCATGTAATGCACTATGGAACCGGCTTCTTTGAAGGAATAAGAGCTTACAAAACAGAGGAAGGTACTGCCATCTTCAGACTGGATGAACATATCGACAGATTATATAACTCTTGCAAAATATACAGAACTGAGATCCCGTATTCTAAAGAGGAGATGAAAAAAGCTATATTTGATACTATTAAAATTAACGGTATTAAAAGTGCCTATATCAGACCCTTGGTATACAGAGGATATGAATCTTTGGGAGTAAATCCATCCAACTGTCCCGTTGAAACTATGATAGCTGCCTGGGAATGGGGAGCATACCTGGGAGAAGAAGCCCTGACTAAGGGTGTGGATGTCTGTGTATCTTCTTGGAGACGATTAGCTCCAAATACAATGCCTACAGCTGCCAAGGCCGGCGGAAACTATCTGAGTTCCCAGCTTATCAAGATGGAAGCACTGGAAAATGGGTATGATGAAGGAATTGCCCTGGATTACTCAGGAAACGTCAGTGAGGGAAGCGGGGAAAATTTATTTGTAGTTTCGGGTGGGAAGATCTATTCTCCCCAGGCTGGATCATCTGCACTTATTGGTATCACCCGGGATTCTGTAATAACAATAGCCCGTGACCTGGGTTATGAAGTTGTGGAGGAAACAATTTCCAGGGAATCCCTGTATACAGCCGATGAGATGTTTTTTTCCGGAACTGCTGCTGAGATTACACCAATAGCTACTGTTGACAAGATTAAGATTGGATTTGGTAAAAGAGGTCCTGTTACCGAGAAGATACAAAAAGCCTTCTTGGAGATGAAAGAAGAAAAGAACCCTAAGTACAACTCTTGGTTAACCTATGTAAGATAAAAATTTAAGAAAATATAACGCCGCAGAAAGGCATAATCTAAGAAATTATAAAATGAAATTAGGAGACCGATTATGAGAAGTAATGAATTAAAAAAAGGGAGCCAGAGAGCTCCCCATAGATCTCTACTAAAAGCTCTAGGGCTTGTAGATGAGGAAATTAAAAAACCTATTATAGGGGTAGCCGGTTCCTATAATGAAATTGTTCCGGGGCATATGCATCTGAATAAAATAATCGATGCAGTCAAAACCGGAGTCAGACTGGCTGGGGGAGTTCCTCTGGAATTCAGCACCATAGCTGTCTGTGATGGATTGGCTATGAATCATAAGGGAATGAGCTTTTCCCTTCCCAGCAGGGAAATTATAGCTGATTCTGCAGAGATCAGTGCCACGGCAATGCCCTTTGATGCTATGGTCTTTATTCCAAGTTGTGACAAAGTAGTTCCCGGGATGCTCATGGCAGCAGCCAGGTTGAATATCCCATCTGTTTTTATCAGTGGAGGACCTATGCTGGCCGGTGTATTTAAAGGTAAAAAAATTGGCTTAAGCAATGTCTTTGAATATGTCGGTGAATATGAAAACGGAACTATGAGCTGCGAGGAATTGGCAGAAGCTGAAAATTCTGCCTGTCCAACATGCGGATCTTGTTCCGGTATGTATACTGCTAACACCATGAACTGTCTCACAGAAGCTCTTGGAATGTCACTATCTGGTAACGGAACCATTCCAGCTGTATTTTCAGAAAGGATCAGACTGGCTAAGACAGCCGGGATGCAGATATTAAAATTATTGGAAGCAGATTTAAAACCCAAAGATATTATGACAAAGGATGCTTTTTATAATGCTATAGCCGTTGATATGGCTCTGGGAGGATCTACAAATTCAAGTTTACACCTCCCTGCTATTGCCAATGAATGCGGTATAGAACTAACTTTGAAAGAGTTTGATGATGTTTCCAGGGAAGTTTTACAGGTCTGTAAATTATCTCCCTCAGGGGAACACTTTATAGAGGATCTTCATATGGCTGGAGGAGTTTCAGCAGTTATGAATGTTTTGGATCAAAATAACTGTTTGAAGGAAGCTCCTACTGTAATGTTAAAACCTCAATTAGAAGTGGCTCGTGGAAGTAAGGTCATAGATAAAGATATTATCAGAAGTTTTGAAAATGCCTATTATAAAAGCGGCGGATTGGCCACCCTGTACGGGAATTTGGCAGCCGATGGAGCCATCGTTAAAGCCGGAGCAGTGGATAAAACAATGGTTAAACATTGCGGCCCTGCCAGAGTCTTTGAAAATGAAGAGGAGTCGGTAAAGGCCATCTTAGGAGGACAGATAAAAAAAGGCGATGTAGTTGTCATCCGATATGAAGGTCCCAAAGGCGGACCGGGGATGAGGGAGATGTTAGCTCCCACTGCCACACTAGCTGGAATGGGACTGGATAAATACTGTGCTCTTATCACAGACGGCAGATTTTCTGGAGCCAGCCGTGGAGCAGCAATTGGTCATGTATCTCCAGAAGCAGCCGATGGGGGAATTATTGGTCTGGTAAAAGAGGGAGATCTTATAGAGATAGATATTCCTGCCAGATCCATCTCTTTAAAAGTCAGTGACAGTGAGATAGGAAAGAGAAGAGCCAGCTTTAAACCCCTGGTAAAAAAGGTAGAAAGCAGTTACCTCAAAAGATATCAACGAGTTGTCAGTTCAGCCAGTAAGGGGGCTGTGGTTTTAAAAAATTATTAATTTTAGAAAACAACAAATATTGAAGGGAGTATTCTAATGAAAAATATT
>CAZUGM010000138.1:0-6339 GCA_964619915.1 uncultured Fusobacteriaceae bacterium
CTTAAGCTCTGTTGAAGATGATGGATATCGATTAAACTTTATAGTTGATACCTTTACCAATTGGGGATATGGGTTTCAGACTGCCAATACCCTTACCAATGAACTTCGAAGTTATGGAAATTATACCGACTCCTACATGTTAAATTTTGCTTCTACAACATCCTGGACTTATGAACTCTCCCACAACTTTGCATTTATTACCGATCTTTTTTTTGAGAGCGAAAATTTCTTTAATGGAACTGACAGGGCAGATAAAATAGAATTTAATATCTTTCCCCACATAGGATATAATAAAAAATTAAATGACTCATTTCGTTTCTTTGCAAAACTAGGAGTGACTCCTATATCCATAGTAAAATACTCCAATGGTTTTGATGACAGTGGTTTCTTTGCTAAGGGAGTTGCAGGAATTAGTTATAGGTGGTAAGGAATATGATGTTGCATCCAGACATCTACCATTTAGGGTTTTATAAATTCTATTTTATCCTTTCCTAAAATTATAAAAAGAGGATGATCCAAATAGATTTTCTATCTGGGTCACCCTCTTTTATTTATTATTTATCTTTTCTTACTTAATTAATATCTCTCCATCCATCTCTTTCGGTACTTCTATTCCTAACACATTTAATATTGTAGGGGCGAAATCCGCTAATTTTCCGTCTTTTACCTCTGCATCCTTATACCTATTAGATACCAAGATAAATGGTACATCATTGGTTGTATGAGCAGTAAATGGTACATGAGTTTCCGGATCTTCCATTAAGTCCACATTTCCGTGGTCTGCTGTGATCATAAGTACCCCATCTAACTCCAACATCTTATCTGCAATTTTAGCCACACATTCATCCACTACTGCTACAGCCTTTTTAGCTGCCTCAAAGTTTCCAGTATGTCCTACCATATCAGGGTTGGCAAAGTTTAATATGATCACATCATATTTATCCTCTTCCAATGCCTCTAAGGCACCATCTGTTACCTCATATGCACTCATCTCAGGCTGTAGGTCATATGTAGCTACTTTAGGATAAGCTACTAATTTTCTGTCCTCACCATCAAAGGCTATTTCCTCTCCTCCATTAAAGAAGAAAGTCACATGGGCATATTTCTCAGTTTCTGCTGTTCTCAATTGGTTCAGGTTATTTTTAGCCAATACCTCTCCCAATGTGTTTACGATCTTATCATCTGCATATATTATATCAGCATCTATAGTTGAGTCATATTGTCTCATACATAGTATTTCTATCTCTTTATATTCCCTTTCAAAACCTGTGAAATCCCTATCATTTACAGCTCTTGTGATCTGTCTGGCTCTGTCCGGTCTGAAGTTAAAGTTGATAAATACATCTCCGTCTTTTAACTGACCGTCTACACCTTCTATAACTGTAGGCATTACAAATTCATCATTTACTTCATTTGCATATGAATCTTTAACAGCTGTGATTCCGTCTTTTGCAGTATTTCCAATTCCATTAGCCATGGCATCGTAGGCTAACTTAGTTCTGTCATAGTTATTATCTCTGTCCATTGCATAATATCTACCAGTGATTGTAGCTATCTGACCTACACCCATCTCAGATATTTTAGCTTCTAACTCTGCTACATATCTATCTGCTGATTGGGGAGGAGTGTCTCTTCCGTCAAGAAATGCATGGATATACACTTTTTCCACTCCTACTTTTTTAGCCATTTCCAGTAAACCATAAACATGATTTATATGGGAATGAACTCCACCGTCAGATAACAGTCCACCTAAATGTACTGCACTATTATTTTCCTTGGCATGATTAAATGCTTTTTTCAATGTCTCTATCTCAAAAAACTCTCCATCTTTGATATCTTTTGATATCTTAACTAATGGCTGGTATATTACCCTTCCTGCTCCTAAATTAAGATGTCCTACCTCTGAATTACCCATTTGTCCCTCTGGAAGACCTACTGCTTCTCCTGCAGCCTTAATTCTTGAATTAGGATATTCCTCTATCAACTTACATATATTTTCCGGATGCACATCTGCGATTGCATTTTTTTGTTCCTTATGATCATTTATTCCCCAACCGTCCATTATCATTAACATAACTGGTTTCTTTGCCATATTATTTCCTCCTAATTTATACTCTTCTTTCTTAGAATTTCTCGATTTACGAATATTAAAATTAATTTTGCCTACTCGTCAACCGGGAAAGTTTTAAAAATGAAAGAATTATTTTAAAGGGCACAGATTTCTCCGTGCCCTTTCTCAATGAAACATCACGTTTCCTAATATATTATTTTCCTGCTGAGATGATTCCGTAGAAAGAATCAGCTTCTAATGCTGCTCCTCCAACTAATCCACCATCTATATTTTTTTGTGCTAATAATTCTTTTGCATTTACAGGTTTCATAGATCCACCATATTGAACAGTAACTTCTTCAGCCACGTCATTTCCGTATAATTCTACTAATACGCTTCTTAAGACTGCATGAGTTTCTTCTGGCATCTCAGGAGTTGCTGTTACTCCAGTTCCGATAGCCCATACAGGTTCATATGCTATGATTACGTTTTTCATATCTTCAGCTGTTACTCCAACTAATCCACCTTTTAATTGAGTTCCGTTAACTTCGTTTGTCTTTCCAGATTCTCTGTCTTCTAATTGTTCACCGATACATAAGATTGGCTTTAATCCTGCTTTTAATGCAGCTAATACTTTTGCGTTTACTATTGCATCAGTTTCACCGTACATAGCTCTTCTTTCAGAATGACCTAAGATTACATATTCTACTCCTAATTCCTTTAACATAGTTGCAGATATTTCCCCTGTAAATGCTCCAGATTCATTTGCATTCATATTTTCTGCTGCAATGGCAATCGGTGTATTTTCAGTAGCTCTTACTGCTGATTCTAATGCTGTAAATGGAGCTCCTATGATTACTTCTACTCCACCTAAGTTTTCTCTATCTATTACTAATTCAGCTAATTTCTTCAATGTTTCAGCTGCTTCTTTATGTGTTTTGTTCATCTTCCAATTTCCTGCAATTATCGTTTTTCTCATTTTGTGCCTCCCTGATATTATTTTACTTTTCTTTTAAAATTCTAGCATATAAAATTCCATATTTCAAACATTAAATAGTACACATTTTAATCACAGATGATTAAGTTATTAATCAAAATCCACCCTTCTGTATAAAATCAGGTACCCATAACCTTCCAAGTCCACCCTGACTTTATCTCCCAAAATATTATATCTTTTTCCAGAATAATAATCTGTATAACCCTTTTTTCCCTGTACCGGCAATTCCACTATTTTCTTTAGATTGGACCTGTTTATTACTATAATTGCACTTCTGCCCTTAAACTCCCTCTTATATGAAAGTACATCTGTCTCTGCAATCTTCTCAACACTTCCATCTTCCAGATATTTATCTCTGTCCAGATTTAGTATCTCCAGATTACCAGTTTTCATCAACTCCGAATCAAAATTTCTGAATTCAGAAATTTGTTTATACCAATCTTCCAGAGTTTCCTCGGAAGATACACTGTAAGATATATCATCCTTTATCAGATCAGTCTTAAATATCTTGGCTATTTTATCCCTGTTTTTACTATATTTTTTAAGGCTGTCGGTTTCATTTTCAAACTTTATATCGTCCCAGATCATAGGTTTTCTGCTGTCTGGAGCATCTGCACCCCACATAGCTTTCTCATTCCCATAATATATAACCGGGCTTCCATCTATGGTTAACTGGATTAAAACAGCTAATTTTAATTTTTTTACAGCATCTTTATTGACTAAATCAGGTCTGATATTTATATAATCATCTCTGCCATAGTTATTTAACCTATCAAATTCCCTGTTTGGATTTACCAGACCAGAATAAAACCTGTCGGTATCATAGGATTCTATAAAATTCCACCTGGGAGTTTTTATACTGTAGATCTTCATCCCGCCTTTTACTGTCTCGATACTATCGCTGCTGTTGTTTTCAAACAATCCCTGCATCCAGGCTCCCAGTTCATAGGAACCTATGATATCAAAACCATTTTTTCCCAGATTATTTTCATTTTTTCCTGTAGATTCTCCCCCCAGGATAAATTCACTGTCGACCTCTAAAAGTGCTTTTTTCCATCTGGTCAAAAACTCCTTATTGGTCAGGTCATTTTTCACATAATATCCATCTATTCCCTTATTTTCATAGCCTCTTACCCATTTTGTCGTCGCTGCAATCAAATAATCCTGCAATGACTCATCCTCCAGGTTTAAAAGTATTTTTTTATTTTCATTCTTTGGATTTTTAGATGACTGATCTTCCCAGAGGATAAACCAGTTTTTATATCTTGAATTTTCTTTATTTTTCAAAAGATCCTTGTATGCAAAAAATTCCGATGACACATAGGAAAGATTAATATCCAAAACCACTCTCATATTTTTTTTATGGACCTCATCCACCAACTTCTGAAATAATTTATCTGAATTAGTCCATATCTCACTTTCTAAACCAGTTTCCAATTCTCTGTATGAGTTTTTGTCTGTAATTCCATAATCCGGAGAGATATGCCCGTAGTCTATGGTGTCTAGCTTATGGTTTGAATTTGAATAATATACAGGAGATAACTTTATCCCCTCAATCCCCAACCCTTTGAGATAATCTAGTTTTTCAATTATTCCCTGGAGGTCCCCCCCATATCTTCTGGTATTTTTTTCTGCATAGGAAAAATACCTGTTTTGGGCTTCGATCTCTGAATATAAAGGAGTATTCCAGTCGTCCCCCCAATCTGTTACTTCAAACCCCTGGAGAGTTCCCACTGTCTGCCACTTTTCCGGCGAGATCAATTCCGACCTCAGAGTCCCGTCACCGAGCCTTCCACTGGGTCTAAAATAATACCCGGGACCAAACTCTGAATAGATAGGATTATTTTTTTTATCTCCATCCCGGAAACTATCCACATAGATAGAATACCAGACCATTCCCTCAGACCATGCAGGGAGTTCCCTTTTTCTATCTTCTATAGTATAGGTAAATGCAGTCACATCATCTGAATAATATGATGATTGATCCCCATAAAAATATTTAAATTTACCGTCTATTACCTCAAAATAATAATTTATGTTTTTCTGATCTATTTTCTCTATATCCACCGAAAAAATTTCATACTCTCCACGAAATCCCAGAGATTGCATCTCCTTTTTTTCTCCATCCAGCACTAAATTTATCTTTTCTATATCGTTTTTTCTCACCCTGATTAATATTTTCAGCTGTTTTTTATCCCCATCATAGATCATATACTTAGTTGTAGGTCCATGCTCTAAATCATCTAAAAATATATAACTATCTCCTTTTTTTGTAACTACAGGAATCGGAGTATCCTCCTCTATCTTTAATATCTCACTGTTTGAACATCCTATAAACAATGTTATTCCCATGATAACCAGCCATTTTTTCATAATTTTACTCCTTTATTCCGCACATAAATTAAGAGTGGTTTCCCACTCTTTTAATTATACTTATATTCCTCTATCTCCTCATCCACTATATCTTTCATATAGGTATCCAGATTTTCCTGGACAAATATAAGTTCACTGCTCATCTCTACCTCTAAAATGGTTAAGCCGCCTATATAATCTCCATTTTCTATACATTCCTGCACCTTTTTTAAGATCGTTCTGTACTCCAAAAACATCATATCAAATTCAGGATACCTGAAATCAATAGCTGTATTTTCCTTCATAGAAGCCAAAACATTGTATACCCATTCCAATCCATTTTCTACCTCTAAGAGGATCTCTACAGCATCCGTAGTTCTATTGCTGTTAAAACTACCGGCTATGGCCATAAGGGCATCGAAATATTTTGAGATAAAATCACTCATTCCCCCTAAAGATTCCAATATAATTATCTTGGGAGATTTGCTGATAAACTCTACTACTCCTATCTGTTCCTTGTTGAAATGATCGTAATAATCCATCCCTTTACCATCGATATATACGTCAAATAACATCCTTCCGTCCCTCTCCAAAAGATCTGTTACCTCTTCTAATACCCACGAGAAACTTTTATCATCTATATTATTCATCGTTATCTCTCTATTATCTAATATAATTTTCATCTTATTTACCTCATTTTTAAATTTATTTTTTTAGCAGTTTTAGATAAAGCCAAGGTAAATACCACTATCTGTATAGTATCATTATCATTTTTAATTTCAGTTATAAATTCCTTCATGGTTGAACCTGTCGTTATTATATCATCTATTATTAAAACTTTTTTTAACCCTTTTAATTGCTCTATTTTAAAGGCTGATTTTATATTTTTTCTTCTGGCCTCTGAATTTAAGAGTTCGTACATATGCTTAGTTTCCTTGAT
>CAZUGM010000139.1:0-6338 GCA_964619915.1 uncultured Fusobacteriaceae bacterium
ATATTGACTTGAATAATAAAGGAGAAGATGTATGAAAAGTGAAAAAGAAAAGATGCTGGCCGGGGAACTATATTTTGCCGGAGACCAGAATCTCATAGATGACAGGCTTATGGCAAGGGTGTTAATTTCAGAGTATAATTCTACCAAACCCATAGAGGAGGAGGAAAGGAAAGAGATTCTGGAAAGACTGGTTGTTGTCAAAGGAAATATAAAAATAGAGCCTCCATTTTATTGTGACTATGGATATAATATAGAGGTCGGAGAAAATTTCTATGCAAATTTTTCGTGTACTATTTTGGATGTTAACAGGGTGATCATCGGTGACAATGTGATGTTCGGGCCAAATGTCCAGGTGTATACAGCAACCCATCCCTTGGATGCCAAGGAGAGGATAAAGGGGCTGGAGTCTTCTAAACCTATAACAATAGGAGACAATGTATGGGTCGGTGGTGGTGCTGTCCTTCTGCCGGGGATAACAATTGGGAAAAATACCACCATAGGAGCAGGAAGTGTCGTAACCAAAGATCTCCCTGAGAATGTATTCGCCGGGGGGAACCCCTGTAAAGTCATAAAAAAATTATAAAGTTATGTTATTGATGAGAACAATAAAAATCTAAGAGGGAATTTTCTCTCTTTTTTTGTCTCACAGTGGGAGGATATAGTTTTATTTTTGAAGATATGATAAGATGAGTTTAAATCAAACCATCATCCTTTTTAAAAAGACCGATAATTATACAATATAAAATTTAAAAACATAGGAGCTAAAATGAAAGAAATAAAATCATTTATAAAATACTATAAACCCCATATTAAACTCTTAATATTTACATTGACATGTGCTGTACTGCTTGCATCGCTGGATTTAATTTTTCCAAAAGTGATTCAGATAGTGATCGACAAGGTAATCCCTGCAAGAGATCTGAAAACATTTTATTATATATCTGTTGGATTAATAGTCATGTATTTACTGAGATATGTCGTCAGCTATTGCCAGCTGTATTATGGAAATATCCTGGGAATTAAGATAGAGACCAGGATGAGGAAAGAGCTCTTTACCCATATTCAAAAGTTGTCCTTTGGTTATTTTGACAACAATAAAACCGGGGTAATTATGTCAAAATTAGTCAATGATCTGAGTGGGATATCGGAGTTAGCTAACCATGGACCTATAGACCTTTTCATTGCTGTGATCAGATTGGCAGGAGCATTTGCATTGATGATCACTTTAAATGTAAAACTGACCCTGGTTATATTTTCGGTTCTGCCATTTATGATCTATTTCTCTATTACTCAAAAATGGAAGATGAAGGTGGCATTTGGTAAAACCAGAAAAAAAATAGCAGATATAAATTCCTGTGCTGAGGAAAGTATTGGGGGAATCAGAATAGTAAAGCAGTTTAACAATGAGAACTATGAGGTAGAGAAGTTCGAAGAGAAAAACCAGGAATTCCAGGAAGCTAAAAAAGAAACCTATAAAACTACTGCTGTTTTCTTCTCGGGAATCCATATATTTATGAATCTTATGCAGTTTATAGTGGTATTTTACGGGGGTTATTTAATATTACACGGAGAGTTAACCTATGGTATCTTAATCAGTTTTCTCTTGTATTCCTATAGATTTATGGAGCCTATCAGAAAGATGATGATCCTGGTTCAAAGTTATCAAAAAGGTATGGCAGGATACAGGAGATTCCAGGAGATGATGGAGATAAATCCTCAGATAAAAGAAGCTGAAAATCCAACGGTTTTAGAAGAGATAAAAGGGGAGATAGAGCTTCAGGATGTAAAGTTTTCCTATAAAAAATCAGCTTTAATTTTAAATGAATTTAACCTGAAGATAAAATCCGGAGAAAATATAGCCATAGTGGGATCCAGTGGTGTAGGTAAGTCAACTATTTCAAATCTGATTCCAAGATTTTACGATATCGATTCCGGAAGGATAACTATAGACGGGATGGATATAAGCCGGATGAAGTTGAGTTCTCTCCGGGAAAAAATAGGGATTGTCCCCCAGGAGGCATTTTTATTCGGGGGAACCATCGGGGAGAATATAAGGTACGGGAAACTGGATGCAACGGAAGAAGAACTGGCAAAAGCATCTAAAAAGGCCAATATATATGAGTTTATAAGTAGTCTGCCAAAGGGATTTGATACCCTGGTAGGAGAAAGAGGAGTGAAGCTTTCAGGGGGGCAAAAACAGAGGATATCTATAGCCAGGATATTTTTAAAAAACCCCAAGATATTAATATTGGATGAAGCTACCGCATCCCTGGATAATATCACGGAAAAATTAATCCAGGAAGCCCTCATGACATTATCTAAAAATAGAACGACCATAACGATAGCTCATAGGCTGTCTACCATCATAAATTCTGACAGAATTGTGGTCATGGATAAAGAGGGAGTGGTAGAAACCGGAACCCATGAAGAACTGTTAAAATTAGAGGGATCCTATGCCAAACTTTACCGGTAAAAATCTTATATTCATTAAAAAAATTTAATTAGAGAAGAGCTAAATTAATATTAAGTTAAAATAAAAAGAAATATATTGTAAAAAAAAAGTAAACATGGTATAAAGTTAATGACAATTCAATAAAATATAATCTTGGTTCGATTTGTATCGATTAAAAGGGAAGTGGGTGAAAATCCTACACGGTCCCGCCACTGTAAGACAGATGAAAATAGTACACCACTGAAGTGATTTGGGAAGGGCTATGAGTAGAGTGAAGTCAAGTCAGGAGACCTGCCAGATTGTTTTTACGAACTTTCGAGTACGATAATGTAAACATTTTTATCTTATGTTGTACAATATGTTTTAGTTTCCTAAGTATTACGGAACTTTTTTTTTGCACAAAATAGATGTAATGTTATCTTACTTTTTATTCTCAAAATTAAATTTAGGAGGAGAAAAAATGAAAAAAGTGTTAGTTGTATTGGTTATGTTAGCAATGGGAATCTCTTTATTTGCCAATGGAGGGAAATCTAATGATTTTGATCTGAAAAAAGGGGAAAAGAAAGCAATGTTATTGGTAAGTTTTGGGACAACTTTTCCTGAAACCAGAGAAAAAACTATAGGTGCATTGGAAAAAGAATTTAAAGCTTCTTATCCGGATTTTAAAGTAGTTACTGCTTTTACGTCTAGAATAGTTATGAGAAGAATCAAAGAAAAAGAAGGGATTATCTATGATAACCCCAGTGAAGCATTAAAAAAATTAAAAAAAGACGGGTATACCCATGTATTGGTACAAGGTACTCATATTATGAATGCCATTGAATCAGCAACATTAAAAACGGAAGTAGAGAACTATAAAAAAGACTTTAAAGTGTTGAAAGTAAGTACTCCATTACTTACTAGTGTTGAAGATTATAAAGAGGTTGTTAAGGCATTAAAGCCAACTTATAAAAACTTAAAGAAAGATGAAGCTGTTGTATTTATCGGACACGGTACCCACCATCCTGGAAACTCTGCTTATGCTATGTTAGAGCATGTATTCCACCAAGAAGGAATTGAAAATGCATTTTTAGGAACTGTGGAAGGGTATCCTGCATTAGATGATGTTATTGCCAGTTTAAAGAAGGCAAAAATTAAAAAGGTAGAGTTATATCCATTTATGATTGTAGCAGGAGACCATGCAAACAACGATATCGGTGTAGATATGAAGGAAGAGTTAGAGAGAAATGGATTTACTGTAAAAGCTCATATGGTTGGATTAGGAGAAAGTAAAGGAATCAGAAAGATATATGTGAAACATGCAGAATTCGGGTTGACTCATGTAGAGGAAAATATGTTAGCTAAAAAGAAAGAATATGCAAATGGGATGCAACCGTAGAAATCTATGAAAAAACATTTTAAATTATGGACAACAATTGGAATAATACTATTGATCCTTTCGATATTCTTCTACCTTCAAATGGGATATATAAAAATTCCATTAAAGGAAGTGGTAGAGAGTATAAAAGGCGGGGAGGGGGCTCCTAATTGGTATATTATCCATGAAGTGAGATTACCGAGGATCCTCACTTCTATCTTAATAGGTTCAATTTTATCCATGTGTGGATTGGTGTTTCAAGGGGTTTTGTTAAACCCCTTGGCTGATCCATATACACTGGGAATCTCAAGCGGTGCTTCATTTGGTGCAGCACTGGCTATAGTTCTGAATATAACAGTCTTTGGAATTTTTAGCACACATATAGTTTCATTTATATTTGCAATTCTTTGTTTGGCAGTTGTTATCAAGATGGGTTCCTTTGAGAGGAAGATGAATCCGACCTCTATAATATTAGGAGGGATAATAATCGGAGCTTTCTTTTCTGCAGGATTAAGTTTTTTAAAATATTTAGCTGATGAAGGTGTAGGAGCCATTATATTTTGGCTGCTTGGAAGCTTTACCGGGAAATCCTGGATGGAGGTCAGTATTTTAAGTGCAATATGGGTCTTTGGATTCGTGTTTTTTTGTTATTATGCAGAAGATTTAAATATCCTGGCTCTGGGAGAAAAAAGTGCTATCTCTTTGGGAATAAATCCCAGTAGGATAAGGAGAATATTACTGGTTGTCAGTTCAGTCTTGTCGGCTACGGCAGTTTCAACCTGCGGGATAATAGGATTTGTAGGGCTGGTAGTGCCTCATCTTCTCCGATTTATCATGGGGACAGACAATAAAAAGTTGATCATAGGCTGTGCTATATGGGGCGGGGTCATTATGGGAGCTGCTGATAATGTAGTCCGGGTAGTATTGCCCAACGATATCCCTGTAGGAGTAATAACATCACTACTAGGAGCACCTTTCTTTGCTCTTATTTTTAGGAAAAAGATGGGAGGAGGGAATCTGAGATGATAGATGTAAAAAAAATAGATTATTCTATAGATGGAACTCAAATTTTAGATGACCTGTCTTTTAAATTTGAAAAGGGTAGATTTTATGGGATATTAGGTCCCAACGGAAGCGGTAAGACTACTTTTTTAGATATTTTAAGCGGGTATAAAAATGCTACAGAATCTGAAATTTACTTAGAAGAGAAGGAATTGAAGGAATATACCCATCTGAAGTTAGCAAAAAAAATTGCAATAGTTCCACAAAAATTTGATATAGTGTTTCCTTTTTCTGTCTCGGATATATTGGAGATGGGGAGGTATCCCTATAAGAGAAAATTTTTCAGCCTCCAAAAAAAAGATTATGAAATTATCGACAAGGTGATAAAAGAGGTAGGACTGGAAGGATTTTTAGATAAAGAAATCACTGCCCTTAGTGGGGGAGAGGAACAGAGGGTTATATTTGGAAAGGCCTTGATTCAGACAACGCCGATTTTATTCTTAGATGAGTCAACTTCGAATTTAGATCCCTATTATTCCCATACTTTACTGAACCTTGTAAGAAAAAGAGTGGTAGAAGAACAAACCACAGTTATAGGAGTATTTCACGACTTTAATTTAGCTTCACTTTATTGTGATGAAATCCTCTTATTGGAGAAAGGAAGGATTGTGAAAAGCGGGAAAACCCAGGATGTACTGAATTCAAAAGAGTTGGAAGAAGTATTTAAAATAGGATGGGAGAAATATAAAACTGAAAAGAATACATTTGTATTCCCTAAATTAGGAGATGGTTTAGAGTGATTAAAATAATAAAATTATTATCGATCTTTGTTTTTATGACACAGCTATGTTTTACTTCTAATAGTGAAATAATAAGTGAATCCGGGAAAAAAGTGGATCTGACAAAACCTCATACAAGGATAATCTCCCTCTATGGAGCTCACACAGATGTCTTGATAGGTATAGGTGCCGAGGAAAATTTGGTAGGAGTGGATAAAAGTAATGGTGATCTGGGGATAGAGGTTTTTTCCTATAAGGATAATGTGGAAAAATTTATATCTGCAAAACCGGACTTGATCTTAATAAGACCTATGATCAGAGACAGATTCAGTGGTTTGATAAGATCACTAAAAAATGCAAACTTGACTGTAGTGACTATAAAACCTACAAAATTTGAGGAATTGGATAACTACTGGCTCACATTGGGGAAATTAAGCGGTCGTGAAAAGGAAGCTCTTGAATATACAGATGACTTTCATATTAATCTGGCAAAGCTAAAGAAAAAAGCCGATTCAATACCCAGTGAGGAAAGAAAAACCGTGTTCTTTGAGGCCAGACATAAGAGAAACCAGACAACTTCACTGGAAGGGATACCGGCTTATATTTTGGGAGTGCTGGATATAGAGAATATAGCCTACGATGCTGTTCCTGCAAAAAAAGGATCCAGTGTAGCGGATTTTCCCAAAGAGTTATTGTTAGCCCGGGGGGAAAAGATAGACGTGTATTTGGCACAATATGGAGCTATGAA
>CAZUGM010000140.1:0-6245 GCA_964619915.1 uncultured Fusobacteriaceae bacterium
ATCGATGGAGTCGAAGATTCCCTCCTTGTCCTCCTGGGTATCCTTATTGTAGGCCAGTGGCAGACCCTTCATAACAGTCAATATCCCCATTAAATTTCCGAAAATTCTTCCTGTTTTTCCCCGGATAAGTTCTGCTATATCCGGATTTTTTTTCTGGGGCATGATAGAGGATCCTGTAGAGTAGGAATCATCCAAAGCCACAAAGGAAAATTCACTTGTAGACCATAAAATAACCTCTTCCGCCAGTCTGGACATATGCATAGATATCATGGATATGATAAAATTCAATTCAATTATAAAATCTCTGTCACTGACAGTATCCAAGCTGTTTTCCGTAATGCTAGAAAATCCAAGTTCAGCAGCTACAAAATCTCTGTCGATATTATAGGTTGTCCCTGCCAGTGCTCCGGCTCCCAGAGGCATTAGATCCAGCCTTTTGTAGGAGTCTTTCAATCTGTCTAAATCCCTTTTAAACATCTGGTAATAAGCCATCATATGGTGGGAAAACAAGATAGGCTGTGCTCTCTGGAGATGGGTGTACCCCGGCATAATAACCCCTTTATTTTTATCGGCTATTTCCACCAGCCCCTCCAATAATTCTCCCAATAATTTCTCAATTGCCATACTTTCTTTTTTCAGATACATCCTGATATCCAAAGCTACCTGGTCATTTCTGCTTCTGGCTGTATGAAGTTTCCCCCCTACTTCTCCTACTATCTGTATGAGCCTTTTTTCTATGGCCATATGGATATCTTCATCTTTTATATCAAATGTAAATTTTCCTGCCTCTATCTCTTGGAGGATCTGTTTCAGTCCGTTTTCTATTTTTTGTTGTTCACCTTTTTCGATGATCTCCTGTTTCGCCAGCATCTTAGAGTGAGCTATACTCCCCATTACGTCCTCTTCATACATTCTTTTATCAAAATTTATAGACCCGTTGAATTCCTCTAATATTTTTGCCGTTTCCTTGTTGAATCGTCCGCCCCAAAGTTTCATTGTTCCTCCCTGAATATACTGATTTTATTATTTTTATCCGCCAAAATATTTATTTGACAGTTCCTGATATTTCCCATTCTTTTTCAATTCTTCTATCCCTTTGTTGAGATCTTTAAGGAGCTCATCCTGACCTTTTTCCAAGGCTATGGCTGTTCCATTTGTTCCTTTCTGCTGTTCTTCCGACAGGCTTATCTTTTTTAAATTTTTATTATTTTCCAGATAATTGTCTGCTGTAATATCACCTACTATAACCGCATCTACCTTTTGTGCATTAAGCTCCAACACTGCCCCTGTAAAAGAGTTATAATTTTTTACTTCTGTACCTTCTATTTTAGAAGCAATACCTTCCTGCAGACTTCCCAGCTGCACCCCTATCACTTTCCCCTTTAAATCTTCTGCTGATTTAATCTCATTATTTTCCTTGTTTATCAAGACAGTCTGTCCGCCACTATGATAGATATGGGTAAAATCTACAGCTTTTTTTCTCTCATTCGTAGGAGACATCCCCGCTATCACAAGGTCTATCTTATGGGTCTGAAGAGCCGGTAATAATCCGTCAAAACTTAGGTTTTTCCACTCAATTTCATACCCTAAATTTTCAGCCAAGGCTTCCATAAACTCGATATCAAACCCTGTTATTTCACCATTTTCAATGTATTCATAGGGTTTATATTCAGCATTTGTCCCTATGTATAATTTTTTACTCTGCCCCTCTTCTTTTCCGCACCCGACCAATGCAACCATCATCAAAATCCCAACTAAATTTATTAATTTTTTCATAACTTTCATCTCCCTTTATTTTTTATGAGTTAAAAGAAATTCTTCTTTAATTTCTTTTAATAATTCTTCATTAACTATTATGTCCACTGCAGTCATCACCATGGATAGGACTGCTTCTCTCATCCCTTCATGAGCTTTTTCTGTTATACTTGCTCTGGCAAACTCTATACTATGCCCTGCCAGTTCTTCATCACTTATGGGAAAATATGGATGGATAACAGGGCAGCAGTAACTGACATCTCCCATATCTGTAGAACCTGCTTTCACTCCTTTTTTTACCTCTTCTACACCTAGAAGTTTCAGATTTTTTATATAAGTTTCAGATAATTTTTTATTGGTTATAAGATCTTTAAAACTGTATTCATAATTTTCCATCTCCAGCCTGTTTCCTGTAGCAAGGGCTGCTCCCTCTGCACATCTTTTCACCCTTTCCGACAATTTTTTCAGGTTTTTATCGCTGCTGCTCCTTATATAAAAATCTGCCGAACAGAAATCCGGAATTATATTAGCTGCTTCTCCTCCATTTGTAATTATTCCGTGGATCCTATCGGTCTCACAGATTTGCTGTCTCATGGCATTTATCCCGTTAAAAAGAGTTATAACTCCATCCAGAGCATTTATTCCCAGATGGGGAGATCCCGCTGCATGAGCCGTTTTACCAAAATATTTGAACCTTACAGCTTCCATAGCCTGAGAGGTTCCGCTTTCAATATGAAATTTCCCTGTAGGGTGAACCGACATAACTATATCTATATCTTCAAATACTCCTCCTTTGGCCATATCTACCTTGGCTCCGTCTGTTTCCTCTGCAGGTGTCCCAAGAACTATGACTTCTCCCCCCAGATCTTCCACAAATTCCTTTAATACCAGTCCCGCTCCTGTGCTGGCAGTTCCAAGTATATTGTGTCCACACCCATGTCCTATCTCTGGAAGTGCATCATATTCAGCTAAAAAAGCTATCTTAGGCCCGTTTTTCTGTGACTTATAGGTGGCTTTAAATGCTGTCTTTATCCCTATAAATTCTTTTTCTATATGAAACCCATATTTTTCAAGAAGGACAGTATGGGCATCCCTTGCTTTTATTTCATGGTTTCCTAATTCTGGATTTTTATAGATATAATAATTTAATTTTATTAACTCCTCTGCATAATCCAAATAATTTTTTTTCACCTTGGTTATCATCTTTTCCTCCGAATTTTCTTATTTTTTTGTATAAAAAAGGGACCCTGCTGTTTTCAACAGAATCCCTGTTAGATTAGCATGATTTATTTCCTATTTAATTTTCAATATACCTACGTTTCATATTAATCCCTCTTTTTTTAAAACCACTTTTTTAACAGTTTATCGTATGTTCCATTTCCTTTTAATGTTGTTAAAGCTGTATTTATTTTTTCCAGTAACTCTGCATTATCCTTCGATACTGCCATTGCATATTCTTCCTTTTCTCCCTCTGCAGAGGTAATTTTTATCCCACCATTATTTTTCACAAAATTCTTAGCTGGTTCCCCGTCTAATACCACTGCATCTATCTTTCCTTCCTTTAAGTCCATGATAGCTGCATAACCTGCATTATATTTTTTTACTTCTACACCATCTATCTCACTGACAACTACGTCTCCCGTAAATCCTAATATTACTCCTACTTTCTTTCCTTTTAACCCCTCAAAGTTTGAGATATCCTCTGCACCCTCAGCTGTTATAATATGTTTCACTAAAGTTTACAGCTTTCTTTCTCTCCTCTGTAGCTGTCATCCCGGCTATTATCATATCTACTTTTTTAGCCTGTAATGCCGGTAACAGACCATCAAAAGCCATATCCTTGATCTCTATCTCTACCCCTATCTCCTTTGATATCGCGGCCATCAGGTCCATATCAAATCCCACTGTTTTTCCATCTTCCAGATATTCAAATGGGGCGAACTCGGCATTGGTTCCCACATAGATCTTAGATATTTTTTCTTCATTTTGGTTTCCACAAGCTACCATAAATATTCCCACTATTACTGCCATTATTAATTTCATCGTCTTTTTCATTTTATTCCTCCTTTAATTTAAACAAATAATTTTGCTACTATTATTATTATCGGTAAACTAAGAGCTGTTCTGAGTAAGAAAAATCCAGCTACTTCCAATATATTAAATTTCATTTTTGTCTTCAATAAGATTGATCCAGTCTCTGCCATAAAGATCAACTGAGTAAATGATAGAGTTCCAACTATAAATTTAGATATCTCATGTTCCGATCCCTTTATAAAAATTGTCGGCAGATACATATCTGTAAATCCTACCAGAGATGCCTTGGCTACCAGAGCTGCATCCGGTATATTCATAACTTTAAATAATGGTATTACAGGCATTGCTATATAGTTAAATATTTCTGTGTGTTCCGCTGTGACCAGTCCCAGTGTCCCTACAAAAACTATTGTGGGGATAAATGTCATATGGATATTTAGTATTGCAGGTAACATCTTACTGAATGAGGCAATGTTTCCACCTTGAGCTTTTTTTACTGCTGTGGCATATGCCACCTTAATATCCACCTGGGATTCATCTTCTGAGATCTGTTTTCCTACACCTTCCATATATTCATTTGGGTATCTTTTCATTATCGGTAATCTTGCTATTATCATTGCTACCAGGATACAGGTCATCACTATGGTCCCATAGAATAATGGGAATCTTTCTGAAAATCCCAGTTCCTCTGCTACAAAGGAGGTGAATGATATCCCTACCACTGAAAAGCAGGTTGAGATTATAATTGCTTCCCTCTTGGTATAGTACCCCTTGGCATGCTGCTCATCGGTTACTAGGATTCCCAGAGTTCCATCCCCTACAAATGAAGTGATAGCATCTACAGCACTTCTTCCCGGTACCTTAAATAAAGTTCTCATAATTGGTTTGGATAAATTTCCCAGAAATTCCAACAGTCCAAAATCCAAAAGAAATGGCAGTATTAAATTTCCAACTGTAAATGTTACCAACAGCGACCCGATAAAATCATTTACTACCAGTCCACCTGTATATTCTCCGATAACCATCTCAGGTCCCATTTTGAAATAAACCATGATGTAGAATAAAGCTCCTCCGATTCTTACCACTAAACCGCCTAAATTCATATTAAACATGGACTCTAACATCTCATTTTCTTCAATAAATTTAGGTTTTACTAAACTTCCCAGTATACTAAGGACAATGGTTATGACTGAGATCAACATCCCATAAAATAATACCTGGTCCTTAATATTGTTCTTTACAAAACCATTGGCGTGCCCTAAAAATACAGTTGTAGTTCCATTGAATGTTATAGGCAGGATAAACAGTGCTATCCCTAACAGCGATGGTAATATAAATTTTAAACTTTTTTTCATTTTTTCTCCTCTTTCCTCTTTTTTTATTGTCTTTTTTTACTATTTAAAAATAAATTTTAATGATTTAATACCTTGTCTAAAAACTCCTTGGTTCTCTCATGGGTAGGAGCTTCAAACAACTCCTTGGGAGCTGCATCCTCCAGGACAACTCCGTAATCCATAAAGAAAACTCTGTTGGCTACACTCTTGGCAAATCCCATCTCATGGGTTACAACAATCATGGTCATCCCTGATTTTGCTAAGTCTCTCATTACATCCAGTACCTCTCTTACCATCTCTGGATCCAGGGCCGATGTCGGTTCATCAAATAAAAGTACATCTGGCTCCATTGCCAATGCTCTGGCTATTGCAATTCTTTGTTTCTGTCCCCCTGAAAGGGAATCAGGATATACGTCCGCCTTGTCTTCCAGTCCTACTTTTTTTAACAAGGTCTTTGATTTTTCCATAATCTCTGTCTTTTTCATCTTTTTTACCTTCATGGGAGCCAGCATAAGATTTTCCAATACTGTCTTATGGGGAAATAGGTTGAAGTGCTGAAATACCATCCCTACATTCTGTCTGACCTTATTTATATTTACCTTGGGATCGGTAAGATCTTTTCCCTGAACAACTACCTTTCCTGAAGTTATCTCCTCCATCATGTTGATACATCTTAAAAATGTGGATTTTCCCGATCCGGAAGGCCCTATCACTGCTACAACTTCTCCCTTATCGATATTTTTACTTATCCCCTTTATTACCTCCAGATCACCATAACTTTTATATAAGTTCTCTATTTTAATCATCAGTTTTTCACCTTCTCCTCAATTTTTCTCATAAACTTAGTAAATAAACTTGTCAATATCAGGTAGATAATCCCCACTGCCAGCAGCGGCTCTACTCCTCTATATGTCTGACTGGTTATTATATTTGCCGAACGGAGGAGATCCACCCCGCCGATAAATCCCACTATCGATGTTTCCTTCAAAAGGGAAATAAATTCACTTACCAGTGTCGGCAATATCTTTCTCACTGCCTGGGGTACGATAACTTCCTTCATGGTAGTTATATAATTCATCCCCAATGCTCTGGCTGCTTCACTCTGCCCCTTATCCAGTCCTT
>CAZUGM010000141.1:0-6182 GCA_964619915.1 uncultured Fusobacteriaceae bacterium
GAAAGGACTTCTACTTTTTTAGAAAAGGTGTATACAAAAAAAGAAATAGAATATATTTCCCAGAAAAAAAATCCATATCCCAGTTATGCAGGGAGATTTGCAGCCAAGGAGGCTATCTCAAAAGCCTTTGGAACCGGTGTCAGGGAATTCGGGCTGCTGGATATAGAGATTTTAAATGATGAGTTGGGAAAACCTGTAGTTTATCTTTCGGATAAACTGGTTAAAAAATATAATGGGAAATTAAATTTAAGTATCTCCCATTCTAAGGAATATGCAACTGCAACTGCTATTTTGGAAGGATAAAACAGGTGAGTTTGAAGGCTGGTTTCATTGAGAGTAGAATGTAAAATAGGAGGGGGCTATGAAGAAAATAATTTTATATCTAATTATGGCAACAAGTATTTTAGGAGCACAATTGATGGATGGGTATTATGTAGCCCAGGAAGCTGAATATTATTGGGATGGATATGCGGCAATTACCAGTATCAGGGTAAAAAATGGTGAGATAGTAGAAGTGGTGGCAGACCTGGTGGATAAAAATGGAAATTTAGTCAGTGAGGATAAAAAATATAATGACCAAATGCTGGCTGAAACCGGAACAGATTTTAGGAAATTTTCAGTAGAGGTACCTCAAAATTTTTTGAATTCACTGAAAGAAAGAGATGGTGTAGCAGGGGCCTCTATGGAAAATGTTGATTTTCAGCTGCCCTATATAGATACTGTAGCAGGAGCTACCGGTTCCAGTAAAAAATTTAGAAAGATGATGAAATTTTTGGTGAAAAAGGCAGAATCTGGAGAGACAGGAAAACATAAGATTAAATTATAAATATAGGGGGAGACTATGAAGAAAATAATTTTATATCTGATTATGGCAACAAGTATTTTGGGAGCACAATTAATGGATGGACAGTATTTTGTACAGCAGGATTCCTATCCCTATGGGTGGGCTTCAACTGCAGGTATCAGGGTAGAAGATGGGAAAATAGTGGAAGTTACAACCGATAAGGTGAATAAAGCGGGAGAATTAGTCAGTGAAAATACAGAATATAACAAGAAGATGAAGGATAAATCAGGAATTAATCCCAAGGAGTATATGGTACTACTGACTGAAAATTTTATGGAAGAGCAGAAAAAAAATAAGACAGGAAAATCAGTAGAAAAAAAGGATTTTCATATGCCGCAGATTGATATTATAGCAGGGGCTACAAGTTCCAGTAAAAAATTTAAAAAGATGATGGAATTTTTAGTGGAGAAGGCAGAATCTGGAGAGGTTGGAAATCACAGAATGAAACTATAGATTTGGGGGGAGGTCATGTTTTTTAAGCCTATATTTTTCAGGGGGGGAGTCCACCCCAGAGAGAAAGAGATAACTTCCGATAAAAAAATTGAAAAGATGCCAGAGGTGGGCACTTATAGAGTGGCTACCCTGCAGCATATAGGTGTCCCTGCTACTGTAATGGTTAAAGTAGGGGATCGAGTTAAAAAATACCAGAAGATAGGTAAAGCAGAGGTTAAATTTTCTGCTTTTATTCATTCGCCCTGTTCCGGGAAAGTTAAAAAAATAAAAAAAGTTTATATAAAGGGACGGGAAGCAGAAGAGATAACTATAGAAAATGATTTTTTAGGAGAAGAATTTAAAAGGGAAAAACTTCAGAATCTTACTCCTGAAAAATTACAGGAATTGGTGGATGATTTGGGAATAGTAGGTCTCGGAGGAGCTACCTTTCCTACCCACATAAAACTGGAGGGGAATTTAAAAACAATCATAATAAACGGTGTGGAGTGCGAACCTTATTTAAATGCCGATAACAGAGTAATGATCGAGAATACTAATGAAATCTTAGAGGGAATAAAAATCCTTATGACAATATTTCAGATGGAAGAAGGGATAATAGGTATAGAGGAAAATAAAGCCCAGGCTATTGAAAAAATGGAAGAGGCTGTAAAGGAATATCCGGGAATCAGGGTACAAAAATTGCCCACAATATATCCCCAGGGGGGAGAAAAACAGCTTATAAAAGCACTATTGAAAAAGGAGATAAAATCTTTTCCCAGGGAGATAGGAGCGATCACTTTAAATGTCGGGACTATTTTGGCTATTTACAGGGGAGTAACCCATGGGACACCAATAGTTGAACGTATAGTTACAGTATCTGGAGAAGGGATAAAAATCCCTAAAAACTTATCTATTCCCATAGGAACTCCCATAGAAAATATTTTAGATTATGTAGGACTTAAAGAAGATATAGTTGATAAAATAATAGCCTGCGGGCCTATGATGGGTCATGAGATAGATAAAACGGAGGTTACTTCTAAGGGAATGAATGGAATTTTGGCCTTAGGGAAGGAAAAATTTCCTCCGAAATTGCCCTGTATAAGGTGTGGCAGGTGTGTGGATGTATGCCCTATGGGACTTCTTCCTCTGGAATATGACAGGCTGGTAAAAAAAGGGAAGTTTCATCAGATGGAAAAAGAATTTTCCCTGTCTTCCTGTATAAAGTGCGGCAGTTGCGAATACATCTGTCCTAGTCAGGTTCCTCTGATGGAAGCTATATTTTTAGGTCTGGAAAAGGGGAGGGGTGACCATGAGTAAGATAGCTCCCTATATCAGTTCGGAGAATACAACCAAAAATCTTATGGGAGAGGTGGGTATAGCTCTTCTTCCATGTACTGCAGTGAGTATTTATTTTTATGGAACAGCAGCGGTAAAGATCCTGCTAGGTACGGTAATATTTTCGTTTTTCACTGAAATATTTTGGAAGAATATAAAAAAAGACAGAACTCACGACGGCAGCGGGATAATAGCCGGGCTGATTTTGGGGCTGTCTCTGCCTTCTACAACTTCATTTTATGTAGCAGGAATAGGAGGAGTTGTAGCTATTTCAAGCAAACACATATTGGGAGGACTGGGAAAAAATTTATTTAATCCGGCAATCCTGGGAAGATTATTTTTAATGATAGTATTTCCCATGTATCTCTATCAGGTAAACAACTTTGATGGAACAGCTGGGGTATCCCTCTACCCCATTATAAAATATGGGGGGCTGACAAAGGTTATAAGTGACTTAGGAGAACCTTTATTTTACAGGGATTTAATCATGGGAAACAGGCTGGGAAGTATCGGAGAAAGCTCTATAATAGCAGTTTTGTTGGGATATATTTATCTGGTCTGTAAAAAATCCATAAAATGGGAGGGGCCAATAATTTTATTGGGAACAATATATGTGTTAAATCTTCTTAGTTCTCCCACTCCATTTCTAAATTTAATAATAGGCGGAGGATTATTTGCTTCGGTATTTATAGCTACAGATCCGGTTACCAGCCCCTACACGCGGCCGGGATACGGTTTTTATCTCATACTGATGGGAATCTTTATTTTCGGGGTAACGGAGTTTACCAGCCAGCCCACAGGTATAACCATGGGGGTATTAGGAGCAAATTTAATGGTTCCAATAATCAACAGATATACTCCAAACAGGGTTTTTGCAAAATCCTACCCCTATACTAAACTTATAAAATTGATCCTGATCAGTGGTTTAGTTATAGTGGGAGGCTTATATACACTCACCTACAAAGATGAAGTTATCATTCCTAAGGGAATAAACTATACAAATTTGAAAAAATATTTCGGAAGTGATGTGGAATTTGAGGACAAAATAATTCAGGATGGATTTATCTATTATCCCTTAAAAAAAGATGGAGTGGATATAGGAACTTATGTTGTGGGAGATTCCAAGGGGTATGGAAAGGAAAGGATAGGCTTTGATCTGGCTGTAGATACAGAGCACAGGATAGAAGGGCTGACAATAACTCATGAGAAGGAAACTTGGAGATTGGGAGATCGGATATCCTCCACCTGCTGGCAGGATCAGTGGATAGGAAGGGACAGCAGCTATCAGTTCAACAAGAAAGTTGATGGATTTTTAGGGGCGACATATACCTCTAAAAACCTGCACAAAACCTTTAAAAGAATATTAAAAATTCATGAGGAACTTTTTGATAGTGGTTATTCCAAGATAGATGGAGCTGGCGGAGCTACCTATAGGGAAGAGTCAGCAACAGATACAGATGAGACTGTGGAGGTAGACGGAGTCGGCGGGGCTACAGATTAAAAAAGGTAATAGGAGAGGAAAATATGAACCTATATGAAGAGGTAGAAAAAATTATAGAAAATTTAGAGGATAAAAATAATGAATTAGAAGTGTTGGAATTTATTCAAAATGCCCAGGGTTATATATCTAAAGATATGATAAAATTTGTTGCAGATAAGATGGATAAATTTGATTTTTCTATTGAGAATACAATTAAATTTTATCCTCACCTGAAGGGAGAGGAAAAGCAGGCTATAGAAGTAAAGGTCTGCACCCATACAGCCTGTACAAATAATGGCAGTGGGAAGATACTGGAGGAAGCTAAAAAAATATTGGGGATAGAGGTGGAAGAAATAACTTCTGACGGGAAATATAAATTGATGACCCAGAGATGTTTTGGTCAGTGCGGAAAGGGACCCAATGTGAAGATAGGCAGTGAGATCTACAATAAGGTTACCCCTGAAATACTGTCTAACTTATTGAAAAAATAGAAAAGATTTAACCGATAGGTATAAAAAAGAAAATAAAAAATATGAGTAGTTATTACAAGAGGAGATATAGGATGCTGATAAAAGATTTAAAGATAGATCAAGTTTTAGAAAATAAAGAGATAGCAGAAACTTTTCTGTGCTCTAACCAGGGGGGAGTGAGAAAGAGTAAGAAAACTAATACCATAGTCCTGCTGGCTAAATTTAATAATTGTTCGTATAAACACAGGAAAGACGGGGATATCCTATATTTTACAGGGATGGGTAAAAAAGGTGATCAGGAGATGAAAAGACAGAATAAATCTATCTTAAATGCCAAGAAGGAGGGATTTGCCCTTCATCTGTTAGAACTATACGAAGATAAAAAATATATCTATAAGGGAGAAGTAGAGCTGGTTTCAAATCCTGTAATAGAGAGACAATTAGATGATAATAAAGAGGAGAGGGATGTTTTTATGTTTCCTCTAAAAGTGAAGTAAAAGAATAAAAGGACACTGATCTTGGTGTCCTTTTTAATACTGACTTTACTCTACTAAATAGGAGGACAATGATGAGAATATTTCACTTTGATGAGCTGGGATCCACCAGTGATTATCTGAAGGAAAAAAAAGATAAAAAGGATTGGGATCTGGTTATAGCAGACGTCCAGACTTCTGGGCGGGGACGTCGGGGAAACCTCTGGGTATCTCCCTTGGGAGCGGGATTGTTCAGCTTTGCCCTAAAGGAAGATCCCAATCTGAGTATGGAAGAATACAGCAAACTGCCCTTGGTTGTAGGTATCTCCCTGTTAGAGGGACTGAAAAATATGGTAGAATTGGACTACAAATTTAAATGGACCAACGATATCTACCTATTGGATAAAAAATTATCTGGAATCCTGGTAGAAAAGGTAGAAGATTTTTTTATTATAGGTATAGGGATAAATATAAATAATTTAGAGTTTTTAGGAGAATCTAAAAACGGGATCTCTTTAAGAAGTGCAACTGGAAACAGGTATGAAGTTCTGGATACAATAAAAACAATTGTAAGTTCATTTGAGAAATATTGGAACAGATACATAAGGGGAGAATGGAATGAAATTCTGTATGAGATAAATGAAAAAAACTATCTTCTGAACAGGGAGATAGAGGTAGAATTTTTAGGGTCTAAGATCTCCGGCATAGGTGGGAAAATACTGAAGAATGGAAGGTTAGAGGTAGAAACTGCAGATGGAATAAAAGAATTCATGGTAGGAGAGATCCATATTAAGTTATAGGGGGAGGCTATGGTGAGAAAAAAAATAAAAAAAGGACTGATAAATATAATAATTCTGATGATTATCTCTATAATTTTAGGGAATACCCTGAGGATAGATGCAGATATAGATGAAAATTTGAGAGTCAGAATGTATTATAGTTTGGCCATATTTATGAATTTGATTCCCATAGCCTATTTTTTAATTAAATTCAGACTGGCTAAAAAAAAACCTATATTCTTCATAGGATTTATATTCTACTACTTGATAATCCTGCCTATATGGATGAGCTTTGCCTTTGAAGAAGGAATGGTGGGCAAATTTGGTTTAACCAGGGATAATCTGACATCGCTAAAATGGGTAATAATA
>CAZUGM010000142.1:0-4291 GCA_964619915.1 uncultured Fusobacteriaceae bacterium
GAGTGGTTTTCACCACTCCTCGTATATTTATTACTTAGTCGCCTCTTCATAAGTGCTAGTTAATGACAGCTCTTCTAATTGATCTATATCTACATTTCCAGGAGCTTCAGTCAATAGACATTGACCTTTATTAGTTACTGGGAATGGAATTACGTCTCTTATAGAGTCTTGCTTTAACATTGCCATTAACCATCTGTCCACACCAAATGCTAATCCGCCATGAGGAGGAGCACCATATTTGAATGCTTCTACGAAGAAACCGAATTTTTCTTTGATCTCAGCTTCAGTTAATCCTAATTGTTCAAATACAACTTTTTGTACTTCTCTATCGTGGATTCTGATACTTCCTCCACCGATTTCGAAACCATTTAAGATGATATCATAAGAATTAGTTCTTACTTTATCCATCTGGTCTCCAGCTAAGAACATCTCCATATCCTCTTCTTTGATAGATGTGAATGGGTGATGCTGAGCCTTATATCTCTCTTCCTCTTCACTCCACTCAAACATAGGGAAGTCTACTACCCATAGGAATTTATGACTGTCTTTATTGATTAATCCCAATTCATTTCCTAATTTCAATCTAAGTGCTCCTAATCCTCCATAAACTACTTTTGCTTTATCAGCTAAGATTAATATTACATCTCCTACTTTAGCTCCTGTAGTCTCTAAGATTTGTGCCATCTCTTCCTCTGAGAAGAATTTAGCTATTGGAGAGTTTACTCCCTCTTCAGTTACTTTGATCCAAGCTAAACCTTTGGCTCCGAAATAAGTTTTAACATAAGTTTCTAAATCTCCTAAAACTTTTCTAGAAAAGTTAGTAGCTTGTCCTGGTGCTACGATTGCATTTACTAGCCCACCTGAGTTTGCAGTTCCAGAGAACGCCTTAAATCCACAATCTTTCATTATAGAAGTTAAGTCTTTTAATTCGACTCCGAATCTAACATCAGGTTTGTCAGATCCAAATCTGCTCATAGCCTCATGGTATGGCATTTTTTCGAATGAATAGTTAGCTTCTTCACCAGTTACCCTAGTAAATACTTTCTTACATAACTCTTCTACATATTCCATAACATCTTCCATCGTTACAAATGACATCTCCATATCTAATTGTAAGAATTCTAATTGTCTGTCTGCTCTTAAGTCTTCATCTCTAAAACATTTAGCAATTTGGAAATATTTTTCTACCCCGCCAATCATCAATAATTGCTTGAATAATTGTGGTGATTGAGGTAATGCATGGAATTTACCTTTGTTCATTCTACTTGGCACTAAAAAGTCTCTAGCCCCTTCAGGAGTTGACTTAGTTAATAGAGGAGTATCTACTTCGATAAACTCACTATCATCCATAAATCTTCTGATTGCCATCATCATATCGTGTCTTTTTTTGATATTGTTCATCATGGCTGGTCTTCTGATATCTAAGTATCTATATTTTAATCTTAAATTTTCATTTACGTTTGCATCATCTGATATTTCAAATGGTAATATTTCTGCTGAGTTTAATACCTCTATATCTGTGATGAATACTTCTACATCTCCAGTAGCCATCTTGTCATTTTTAGAAAATCTTTCCTTTACCTCTCCAGTTACTTTGATTACATATTCACTTCTGATCTTTGAGATTGTTTCTTTCATCTCTTCAGTAGCATCTTGAGGAACCACTATTTGAGTTACTCCCTCTCTATCTCTAAGGTCGATAAAAGTTAATCCTCCTAAGTCTCTCTTAGTTGCTACCCAACCAGATAAAGTTACTACTTCACCTATATTTTCTGCTCTTAATTCTCCCAATTTATGGGTCCTGTACATATTCATTTTTACACCTCTATTTATATAAAATATTTTTATTTATTTTGACACAGATTACACAGATCTAAAATTATAGAACGCGGATCTCTAACGAGATACACAGAAATTCTATAATCTACACGGATCTAAAACCTAAACCTTTCATCACTAAGATACTTTTTCCCTTTGACGCAGACTAGGCTCTGACTTTTCTTTGGACTCTAATTCTTTTTTTTCTTGATTTTAAACGAAGTTTATAGTCGTTAAGCTTCGGCTGTAGTGTTCATACAACAACGATCGTGTATTACTAGCTAAGACAAAATGGTTATAGCCTCGGTTTCTCTTTGACATCGTAATTTTCTTATAGCTAATAAGAAAATTTCGTACTCGTCAATCGAGAAACCATAAAAAGGAAGAGTCCTTCATCTCTACTTTGTCTCGCCCCGCGAGGGTGAGACTTTAGAAGGAGAGGTTTATACTCTATCTAAAAATTCCTCAAATTTCACTCTTTCTACATCTCTGCTGCTTAATTCCTTTAATCCTAAAGTTTTATTAGTTTTCGAATCAGCATCTATGATTATTTCCCTTTTAGCCCCTAATTTAAATGCTTTTTTTCTATGAGCATTGGCAGATTTGGGTGCATATTCAATATAAACTTTTACTCCATTATCTCTTAATTTATTAGCTACTAAGAAAGCATAGTCTATATTTTCTTCTCCCATCCAGCTTACATATACATCAGGAGTATTTACGATCTTATCCTCTCCTAATAACATCATCAATCTGTCTAGGCCCGATCCAAACCCTACTGCCGGTACTTCCTTATCCCCTAATTGTTTAATTAAGTTATCATATCTTCCGCCACCTAGGACAGTCCCCTGAGATCCTAATTTTTCAGTTATAATTTCAAATACTGTACTTGAGTAGTAATCCAACCCTCTAACTAATCTTGGATTTTCTATATATTCCACACCAAACATGTCTAAGTACTCTTTTACAGTATCGTAGTGCATCTTCTCTTCAGCATTTAAGTTATCAGGTAACATTGGAGCATCCACTGTCATATCCTGACATCCCTTGTTCTTACAGTCTAAAACTCTAAGTGGGTTAGCTTCATACCTAGTCTGACAGTCAGCACATAATCCATCCTTTTTAGGAGTAAGATAATTCACTAAAATTTCTCTGTATTTAGCTCTTGTTTCGTTTCCTCCTACAGAGTTTATGTTAACCTTTAAGTCCTCTATACCTAATTTTTCCATAAGTCTGTATCCCATAGATATTACTTCAGCATCTGCCATAGGTGATGCATTCCCTAAAATTTCCACACCTATCTGATAAAACTCTCTATATCTTCCTGCCTGTGGTCTCTCATATCTGAACATATTATTGATATAATAGTATTTAGTCAGATCTTCCTTTCCATAGGTTTTATTTTCTAAATATGATCTTACTACCGGAGCTGTTCCTTCAGGTCTTAGAGTGATACTTCTGTCTCCACGGTCAGAGAATGTATACATCTCCTTATCCACGATGTCCGTTCCCTCTCCTATTCCTCTTTTGAATAGGTCTGTAGACTCAAATGTAGGAGTTATCATCCTACCAAAACCGTAATTTTCCAATAACTCTTTCGCTGTATCTTCTATAAAGTTGAATTTTAGAGCTTCTGCATCATAGATATCTCTAGTTCCCCTCATTGCTTTTATCAATTTCATTCTTTCACCTCTCAAATTTTGTCTAAAATACTTTCCAGCCTTTTAATCTATTATCAATGACCTCTCCCAACCCGACAAATTCTTTATCTGCATAGATCTTATATCTGTCATTTGGCTTTTTGCATATCACTGTATTTCCATTTAAAAATAATTTTATCTGTTTTTCATCTTTCAGCTCTACTTTTTCAAAGTTAAAACTGTCCTCTACACTGGTTACAAAAGAAAAATCACCATTTTCTCCCATATCTTCCATCTGCTCAATGGTAAATCCGTCTTCTACTAAGTATTCTCCTACCTGGGTTCTTCTCAGTCCATTCATATGGGCATCGGTCTGGAGTTCTTCTCCCATATCAAATATCAATGATCTGATATAAGTTCCCTTAGACACCTCACAGTAAAGTTTCCCTGTCTGTGTTTTTTCATCAAATTCCATCAATTCCAACTTCGATATTACCACATCTCTGCTTTTTCTTTCAATTACTACCCCTTCACGAGCCAGTTCATAAAGTCTTTTTCCATTTACTTTCAATGCCGAATACATAGGAGGAACCTGTTTTATCTCTCCCCTGAATTTAGATAATATATCCTTTACATCTTCGGCTGTTACTTTTACGTCACTTCTATCTATAACTTCCCCTTCAGTGTCGTAGGTATCTGTTTTTGATCCCAAAATAAAGTCAGCTATATAGGTCTTTTTCTCAGCCTCTATCACATTAGCCAGTTTAGTAGCCCTTCCAAGACAGATCACAAGTACCCCTGTTGCCTATGGATCCAAAGTCCCCGTATGTCCT